>CANJYY010000141.1 GCA_947479185.1 Caulobacteraceae bacterium | reverse complement strand
TGACGGGCAGGGATGGGCCGCGCGTCCTTTCGTCATGGTGAGGAGCTGGCCATCAGGCCCGCGTCTCGAACCCCGCAGGGTGCTACCCCAGCGCCGCCTTCAGCGCCGCCGCCGTTTCCTCGATCGCCGGCGGCACGGCCGGGCAGAACGGGCTCAGGGTGTAGAAGTCGTGGACGAAGGCATCGTACTGCACGTGCTGCGCCTTGCCGCCGGCGGCGTTGATGGCGGCAGCGTAGGCCTTGCCCTCATCCTTAAGCGGATCGAAGCCCGCCGTGACCACCAGGGCCGGCGCGACGCCGGTCAGGTCGGCGAACTTCGGCTCGGCCCGCTTGCGATCAGGGTGGCGATTGACCCCGAAGTGGTCGCCGAACCAGTCCATCACTTCCGCGGTCAGCAAGTGGCCTGTGGCGAGGTCGCTGCGCGACTGGGTGTCCTGCTCCATGGCCGTGGCCGGGTAGAGCAGCAGCTGGAAGGCTAGCCGGCGCTCGGGATCATCCTTGATCTCCAGCGCCACGACGGCCGACAGATTGCCGCCCGCCGAACAGCCGCCGACGGCGATCCGCGCCGGGTCGACGCCGATCTCGGCCGCGTGGTCGAAGGTCCACTTCAGGGCCGCGAGCGCGTCGTCGTGCGCCGCCGGGAACTCATGTTCGGGGGCCAGCCGGTAGTCGACCGACAGCACGCGCACGCCCGAGGCGGCGGCCAGCCGGCGCAGGAAGCCGTCATGGGTGTCGAGATCGCCGACGACAAAGCCGCCGCCGTGGAAATAGACCAGGCCCGGGCCGACGGCGGGCGCGTCCTTCGGCGTATAGAGGCGCGCCTTCAGCGGCCCGGCGCCGCCGGCGACCTCGAGGTCGCGTACGTCCAGATCAGTCGGCGCGCCGGCGTCGACCCCGACGCGCTGGGCGCGATAGCCCTCGCGGATCATGGCCGGCGGCAGGGTGCTGAGGGGCGGCATCTCGACCGCGTTGGTCGCGTCGAGCAGCGCGCGGAAGGCTGGATCCATCGTCATCGTTCGTTCCTTTAGACCGTGACCACGCCGGCGGCGGGCGGATTGGCGTAGAGCCCCTGCACCAGGGCGTCGCGACGTTCGAGCGTCGCGCGCTGGTTGACGTAGCCCTTGTCGGTGATTTCGCCGGCGTCGATCGACGGCGGCTCGGTGAGAATGACGAAGCGGCCGACGCGGCGCGACGAGCCGCCGGCCGTGGCGTTGAACGCGGCCAGCTTGTCCTTGAGGATCGCCGTCAGCTTGTCGATCGGCGAGCCCGGGCCCGGATCGGCGGCCAGCGCCTGCATGCCTGCCATCGAGGGCCAGAACAGCGCGCCGATGAACGGCTTGTCCTGCCCGGCAATGACCGCGTCCATGACCCACGGGCTGGCGGCCGCGACCAGATCGGGCCGCAGGGTGCCGACGCTGACCCAGGTGCCGCTGTCGAGCTTGAAGTCCTCGGTCACGCGGCCGTCGAACATCAGACCCTGGGCCGGATCGTTGTCGTCGACGAAGCGGGCGGCGTCGCCGAGCTTGTAGAAGCCTTCCTCGTCGAAGGCCGCGGCCGTCTTCTCCGGGTCGTTGTGATAGCCGGTGGTGACCGTCGGGCCCTTGACCCGCACTTCCAGCTTGGTCCCGTTCGGCACCAGCTTGATCGTCACTCCGGGCACCGGTAGGCCGACCAGCCCGACCTGCTCGGTGGCCCAATGGGTCACCGTCACGCCCTGGGTCTCGGTCGCGCCGTACATGGTCGTCAGCGGAATGCGGTGACCCGTCTCGGCCACGGCCAGGGCCTGCAGCCGGTCATTGACGTCGTTCGACAGGGTCGCGCCGCCATAGCCCATGTATCGCAGGTTCTTGAAGAAGGACGCCCGAAGCGTCGGGTCGCGCTCCATCGCCTCGGCCAGCATGCCGAAGGCGATCGGCGCCGAGCCGAACACCACGGGCGAGACCTCGTAGAGGTTCTTGATCGTCGTCTCGAACAGGCCCGGGATCGGCTTGCCCTCGTCGAGGTGCACCGTCCCTCCGCCCCACAGCACGGCGTTGAAGCTGATGTTGCCGGCGCTGATGTGGCTCCAAGGCATCCACTCCAGGCTCTGGGGGACGACGTCGGGATCGGCCTCTTCCGAGCGCAGGCCCTCGCCGCCGGCGATCGTCGCAGCCATCATGCCGAAGGTCTGCGGCACGCCCTTGGGCATGCCCGTCGAGCCGGAGGTGAACAGGTATTTGGCGACGGTCGCGTGGCCGAGCTTTTCGCGGGCCGCGTGGACGGCGGCGGTCGGCTCTGTGGCCGTCAGTTCGGAGAGCGGAATGGCCCCCTCGCCCGCGCCGTCGGCGGTGACGAACACCAGCGTCGGGTCGTACGCGCGCAGGGTCGCGATGGCCCGTTCGAACATCACGCCCGACTGGGCAAAGATGACCCTGGGCTTCACCGTGGCCACGCAGTGCTTGAGCTTGGCGTGGTCGGTCGAGATCAGGCTGTAGGCCGGGCTGATCGGGGCCACCGGCACGCCGGCGGTGTAGCAGCCGATGGTGACCAGGGCGTGCTCGATGGAGTTGGCAGACAGGACCATGACGCTGTCGGCGCCGGTCAGGCCATGGTCGAGCAGCCACTGGGCGATGCCCTCGGCGGCGCGCACGGCCTCGCCGTAGGTGACCTGGCGCCAGGGGCCGTGGTTCGGCTCGCGCTGCTTCATCCACGGGCGGTCGGGATGGGCCTGCGCCTTGTCGCGGATCAGATGGGCGATCGAGCGGGGACCTTCGCCAGGCGCGTGGTTCGATCGCAGCAGGATCGAACCGTCGGCGCGGCGCTCGACCGTGACGTCCGGGCCCTTCTGGGGCAGGGGCTTGAAGGCCGGCTTGACCGCAGCCGAAGCCGCACCGTCAGCGGGGGTCATGGGCGTTTCCTGGAGCGTTTGTTATCGTTGTTCTCTTGAGACTATCCGTGACCCTAGGGGAGTCAAACGCGTGTTGGCGCGTTGCGTGGTTCGAGACGCTCGGCTGATGCCCCGCTCCTCACCATGACGAACGGTTTTGCAGCGCCATCCTCCTCGTCATCCTGAGGAGCGAGCCTCAAGCGACCCCGGACTTGATCCGGGGCTCGAAGGACGCAGGCGGCCTACAGCCCCTTCAGCCACCCCACCAGCAGCTCCGTCACCGCTTCCGGCGCCTCCTGCTGGGTCCAGTGGCCGACGCCCGGCAGCACATGGGCGCCCTGCAGGCCCGGCAGATGCGGCGTCATCACGTCGACCGGATTGACCCCCGGAATCATCTTCAGCACCAGGTCGCGGTCGCCGCCGATGAAGAACGACGGCTGCTCGATCCTGCGGTCCTTGAACTGCTGCAGCCAGGCGAAGTCGCGCTCGTGGTTGCGGTAGCGGCTGAGTGGCCCGAAGAAGCCCGACCGGTGGAATTCGGCGGTGAAATAGTCCTCGTCTTCCCTGGTCAGCCAGGCCGGGAACGGCTGGGGATCGGGCAGGCGATCGAGCAGAGCCTCGCCGTGCGGCTTGTCGACCGGCCAGGTCCCGTCGGGCGCATCGCCGCTGATGGCGTAGTAGAACTTGCGGATCGCCGCGCGCGGGTCGCTGCCCAACTCGGCCTCCGCCGGGCCGACGTCCTGGAAATAGACCTGGTAGAAGAACCGGCCCTTGTCGGTGAAGACGGCCTTGATGATGTCCATGAACTGCACCGCCGGCACGCCGGTCCAGGGCACCGACAGCCCGGCCACCGCCCGCACCCGGTCCGGCCGGGTCAGGGCCGTGTTCCAGACGATCGGCGCGCCCCAGTCGTGGCCGATCAGCACGGCCTTCTCGTTCGGCGACAGATGCTCGATGACCCCGGCGACGTCGGCGGTGATCTGTTCGAGGCTGTAATCCTCGACCCGGCCCGGCTTGTCGGACCCGCCATAGCCACGCACGTCGATGGCGCAGACGGTGAACCCGGCCGCCGCGATCGGCGCGATCTGGTGACGCCAGCTGTACCAGCTCTCCGGAAAGCCATGCACCAGCACGACCAGCGGCCCCGTGCCCTGGACGACCGCGCGCAGGTTGATCCCGTTGGTCGGGATGGTGGTGAAGGTCGTCATGGCGTTTCCCCGTGTTTTCTCGAAACCATCACGGACGACGTCGGGGCAGGCAAGGGTCAATGGGCAGGTCGAGGGGACACTACCTTGCCGCGCATTTGTGTCTGCTACTCTTTAATCCGCCGCGCGCCGTGATAGGCTTGGACCATGAGCGATGAAAGGCCACCTGGCGTCGAAGAGACGCCGTCCCTGTTCGATGTGGAGATCGAGCCCGCGCCGCGCCTGACGGACGAGGAAGAGGCCGCGCTGCTGGAAGCCGAGGCCGATGCGGACGCGGGACGGGTCGTGCCGCATTCGGAGGTCAGGAAGTGGATGCAGACGATCATTGACGGCAACCCTCAGCCGATGCCGAAGGCGTGGCTCGAGTAACCTGGAGCCGGCGCGCTCTGGCGAACCTGAACGCCATCTTCGTCTACCTCTACGACGCCAACCCGGATGCGGCGGCGGCTGTCTTTCTGAACCTCCGGGACGCCGCGGCCTCCCTCGACCTGATGCCCGATCGCGGCCGACCCGTCGGCGGCGACCGCCGGGAACTGACTCACGTCCGCCCCTATGTCATCCGCTACCGGGTGAAGGGGACCAGGGTCGAGATTCTCGAAGTCCGACACGCCGCGCGACGGCCGGAATGAAGCCTACCCCACCAGCCGCTCCCGCCCTTCCCAGAACGGCGCGCGTAGTTCGCGCCGCAGCACCTTCCCCGACGGGTTCCTCGGCAGGGCCTCGATGAAGTCGATGGTCTTGGGCGCCTTGTAGCCGGCGATCTGGCCGCGGGTGTGGGCGATGATCTCCTCAGGCGTCGCGGTGGCGCCGGGCTTGAGCACCACCATGCCCTTGACCGCCTCGCCCCAGCGTTCGTCCGGCACGCCGATGACGGCGGCGTCGGCCACGGCGGGGTGGCTGAACAGGGCGTTCTCGACCTCGGCCGGATAGACGTTCTCCCCGCCGGACACGATCATGTCCTTCACCCGGTCGTAGATGTAGAGGTAGCCCTCATCGTCGAAGTAGCCGGCGTCGCCGCTGGAGAACCAGCCCTGCGGGCAGACCGCGTCGGCCGTGGCCTCCGGCCGCTTCCAGTAGCCCTTCATCACGCCCCGCGCGCGGATCTGGATCTCGCCGACCTCGCCCGGCTTGCCCGGCTCGCCGGTCGGGGTCAGCACCCGCACCTCGAAGCCGGGCCAGGGCTTGCCGCAGGAGCGCAGCTTGTCGCGCTCGGGCGCGTGGTCCTCGGGCGGCAGGAAGGTGGCGGCGCCGATGGTCTCGGTCAGGCCGTAGAGCTGGGTGAAGTCGCAGCCGAACCGCTCCTGGGCCTGGCGCAGCACGGCCTCGGAGATCGGCGAAGCGCCGTAGAAGATGCGCTCCAGCCGGCGGAAGTCGGCGTGCTCCACGCCCGGCGTCTGCAGCAGCATGTTGATGATCGTCGGAGCGAGGAAGGCGTAGGCGACCTGCTTGTCCTGCAGCCGGTCGATAATCTCGGTGGCGCTGACCTCGCGGGTCAGGACGTTGCGGACACCCTGCAGCAGCGCCAGCAGGCCGCAGTTGGTGCCGGCCACATGGAACAGGGGCATGACCACGAGGTTGGTCTTCTCCGCCTCGTAGCGGGCCCAGCCGGCCTCCAGCGCCAGTTCGAACAGGCTGAGGAAGTTGGCCTGTGTCAGTTGCACGCCCTTGGGCAGGCCAGTGGTTCCCGAGGTGTAGAGCTGGATGACGTCGTCGTCTGGCTGGACCTCCAGCCGGGGATCGCTGGCGTCATGGCTGCCGATCCAGTCGCGGAACGCCGGCCAGCGGGAGTGGCCGGGCTCGAACTGCACCAGGCCTTTGATGTCGGGCAGGTCGCCGACGATCATGTCGACCACGCCGCCGAAGTCCTCGCCGACCACCAAGACCTTCGCGTGCGCGTCCTTGAGGATGAAGGCGATCTCCGGCGGGGCGAGCCGCCAGTTGACCGGCGCCAGCGTCACCCGCGCCTTGATGCAGCCGAACCACAGCACGAAGAAGTCGTCGATGTTCTTGGCCAGCACCCCGACCCGGTCGCCGGGCTTCAGCCCCTGGGCGAGCAGCGCCTGGGCGCACTGGTTCGACGCGCGGTCGAGGTCGCCGAAGGTGGTCGTGCGCCCCTCGAACCAGACGGCCTCGGCGTCGGGACGCAGGCGGGCCTGGACACGGATCGCGTCGGCGACGGAGTGGATGGTGGTGAGGTCGATCATGCGCGGTTCCTGTCCTGCCGCGCCTCTGACGGACGCTGGCGGCGACAAGGATGCACAGGCGGGCGCAAAGAAAAAGGGCCGCCGGAGTAATCCGGCGACCCTTCTTGAACTCAGTGCGGCCTTCGAGACGCGGACCTGAGGGTCCGCTCCTCAGGATGACGAACACCTATGCCCGTCATGGTGAGGAGCGAGCCTCAAGCGAGCGTCTCGAACCACGCAAGCCCTACTCCGCGGCTTGCGCCGGGTTGAAGCCGAGCATGGCCTTGGTTTCGAGGAACTCGTGGAAGCCGTAGTCGCCCCACTCGCGGCCGTTGCCGCTCATCTTGTAGCCGCCGAAGGGAGCCATCAGGTCCCCGCCGCCACCGTTGATGCTGACCTGACCGGCGCGCAGCTTGGAAGCCACGGCGTGCAGCTGGGTCACGTCGGTGCCCGAGACATAGGCCGCGAGGCCGTACTCGGTGTCGTTGCCGACCCGAACGGCTTCATCGACGCTGTCGTAACCGATGATCGAGACGACCGGGCCGAAGATCTCTTCCTTGGCGATGGTCATGTCGTTGGTGACGTTGGCGAACACGGTCGGCTTGACGAAGTAGCCCTTGTCGATGCCGTCCGGACGGCCGACGCCGCCG
>CANJYY010000140.1 GCA_947479185.1 Caulobacteraceae bacterium | reverse complement strand
TGGCCGCGATCGAGGAAGGCCAGGCCGGCGGTCGGGTGCGCGCCGGCGATCCCCGACGGCTGGCCCAGCTGGCCTGGGCCGCGGTCCACGGCGGCCTCGCCCTGCCGATAAACTTCGACCGGCTGGACCTGGACTCCGGTCAGATCCTCGCCGCCGACATGATCGCGGTCATCGTCGACAGCCTGACCGGCCCGTCGTCACAGGCCGCGAGGGGCGTGGCTCCCTGAAGGCCCGCGGCGAATGCGCCCTGGTCTGCACTTGCTGTGGCCCGGGACGCCGGGACGGCGCCTATGGACCACCCGCCCCACGGAACTCATGATTGTTCCCCCACGGTTTGATTCGAAGGCTTCCGATTGCTCCAGCAACTCAGATCCCGCCTGCGCAGGGGGCGCGGCCTTGTCGGCCGGGTTCGCGAGCGGCTACGCGGCCTGACCTGGGTCGCCCACCGCCAGCAGTACGCCGCCCTGCCCTGGCGGGAGGGCAAGGACGGGCTGGAGATCCTGCTGATCACCTCGCGCGAGACGCGCCGCTGGGTCATCCCCAAGGGCTGGCCGATGATCAAACTGGCGGCGCACGACGCAGCGGCCCAGGAGGCCTGGGAAGAGGCCGGCGTGCGCGGCGAGGTGCTGGCGACGCCGATCGGCGCCTTTCGCTATCACAAACGGATGAAGGTGGGACCGCCGCAGCGGTGCCGGGTCGACGTGTTTCCGCTGGCGGTGAAGACCGAGGCGAAGGACTGGCCCGAGAAGCGTCAGCGCACGCGGCGCTGGGTGCCCGCGCCCGAGGCCGCCCGCATGGTCGAGGAGCCCGGACTGCGCGTGCTCATCGACCGGTTCGCCGCAACCCGCGGCTAGGCCTCAGCGCTCCTCCGGCTCCCTCCGCACGCCGCCGCGGCGCGCCAGGGCCTCGCGCAGCAGCACCTCGAGCTGCGCGTTGACGCTGCGCAGTTCGGCCGCCGCGAGGCGCTCGACGGCTTCGAGCACCTCGGGCTTCACCCGCAACAGAAAGCTACGCTTGCCCGGACTGGCCACGTCTCACCCGTAGAGCGTGCCGGCATTGACCACGGGCTGGGCGTCCCGGTCGCCGCACAGCACGACCAGCAGGTTGGAGACCATGGTCGCCTTGCGCTCGTCGTCGAGGTGAACCACGCCACGCTCGCTGAGCTGCTGCAGGGCGCTCTCCACCATGCTGACGGCGCCCATGACGATGGTCCGGCGCGCCGACAGAACCGCTTCCGCCTGCTGACGCCGCAGCATGGCGCCGGCGATTTCCGGCGCATAGGCCAGGTGCATAAGGTGGGTCTCGTCGATGGCGATGCCCGCCACGGCGACGCGCGCCTGAAGGTCTTCCTTCAGCTTGTCGCCGACCACCTCGGCGTCCGCCCGCAAGGTCGGCTCCTCATGCTCGGCGTGGTCATAGGCATAGTGCCGCGCCGTCTCGCGCAGGGCCGTCTCGATCTGGATATTGATGAAGGCGACGTAGTCGTCGACGTCGAACAGGGCCTGGGCCGAATCCTCGACGCGCCAGACGACGTTGGCGGCGATCTCGATCGGGTTGCCGCGCTTGTCGTTCACCTTGAGCATCTCGCTGGTGACGTTGCGCACCCGCAGGCTGATCTTCTTGCGCCCGAACCACGGCAGCACCCAGCGCAGGCCGGTGACGCGATCGGTGCCCTTGTAGCTGCCGAACAGGGTGATGGCCGCGCCCTCGTTGGGCTGCAGCGAATAGAAGCCGGCGAACCCGAGGCCCGCGAGGGCCACGACGAAGAGTCCCAGAATGCCGAGAGGCTCGCCCCCATCCTGCTTGAGATGCGTGATCAGCCAGATTCCGCCCGCGAGCAGCCCCAGCATGACGAGCAGGATCAGCCCGCCGTTGACGCCGCCGCCGGGACGTTCCGCCGTGCGGTTGATGCTTCCATGTTCGGCCATTGGCCCCTCCATAAATGGTATCAAAGTGATATCACTTTTCCCGCCCTCGTCAACGGCCTTGCCGAGGCCCCCCGCGAGCGGCTAGGCCAGAGACCAGCGAGGGCCCCATGGCGCGATACCTGTTCACCACCTGGGAAGGCGGCGGCCACGTCCAGCCGATGCTGATGGTCGCCCGCGGCCTGCTGGACCGCGGGCATCAGGTGCTGGTGCTCAGCGACGCCTGCAACGCGCCCGACGCGGCGGCCTTCGGCCTGCCCTTCCGGCCGTGGCGACATGCGCCGTCCCGGCCCGACAAGACCGCGGCCAGCGATCTCCTGCGCGACTGGGAGGCGGACAATCCCGCCGCCGGCATCCAGAACCTGTGCGGCCGGCTGATCGCCGGTCCTTCGGCCCTGTATGCGCGGGATGTGCTGGAGGCGCTCGACTCGGCGGCCTTTGACGCTGTGGTCACCCAGGAGCTGCTGTTCGGGTCGATGATGGCGGCGGAAAAGGCCGGCGTTCCGCTGGCCCTGCTGTGCGCCAATGTCTGGCCCTTCCCCACGCTGCCCGGCCTGCCGCCGTTCGGCGCGGGCATGGCCCCGGCCGCGAGCGACCAGGACGTGATGCTGCACCAGATGGTCGGCCAGACCACGCGGATGCTGTTCCAGGCCGGCCTGCCGGACCTGAACGCCGCGCGCGAGGGCCTCGGCCTGCCGCCGCTGGCCGACCTGTTCGACCAGATCGGCGCCGCCCGGCGCATCCTGCTGGCGACCAGCCGCGCCTTTGACTTCGCCCCCGAGCCGCTGGCCGAGCCGTTCCGCTATGTCGGCCCTTATGTCGGCGACCCGGTCGACGCGGGCGGCTGGGAGTCCCCCTGGCCAGTCGACGACACGCGGCCGCTGGTGGTGGTCACCTCCTCCAGCCTCTACGAGGCGCAGGAGGCCCTGCTGGAGCGGATCATCGCGGCGCTGGGGACCCTGCCCGTGCGGGCGCTGGTGACGCTCGGCCCGGCGCTGGATCCGGCCGACTTCACCGCGCCCGACAATGTCGAGATCGTCGCCAGCGCCGCGCACGGCGCCCTGTTCGACAGGGCGGCGCTGTTCATCACCCATGGCGGCCACGGCTCGGTGATCCGGCCGCTGATGGCCGGCCTGCCCCTGCTGGTGACGCCCGGCCTGCGCGACCAGCGCGACAACGCCCAGCGGGTGACCGCCCGCGGCGCCGGCCTGATGCTGGAGCGCGACGCGACGCCGGAGAGGATCGCCGGGGCCGTGACGCGCCTGCTGGCCGAGCCCGCCTTCCGCGAGGCCGCCGCCCGCCTGGGCGCGGCGATCAGCGCTGATCTCGCGGACCGGTCGGCCGAGGCCGAGCTCGAGGCGATGCTCTAGGTCGGCTTCAGCCGGTAGTGGCTGACGCCCCATTCCTCGCCGCCGCGATGGCCGAACAGCCCGGCCGTGGCGAGGAAGAACAGCCGCCAGCGTCGACGCCAGAGCTCGGCGTGCTCGCCATAGACGTCGCGCATGATGCGGCGGATCTCGGGGTCATGGCGGTCCATGTTGGCCAGCCAGTCGAGCGCGGTCTTCTCGTAGTGGCGGCCGTTCCAGCGCCAGTCTGCCTCGACCGTAAAGCTGTCGCCGAAGTCGCGGATCAGGTCGTGACTGGGCATGAAGCCCCCGGTGAAGAAGTATTTTCCGATCCAGTCCGACGGATCTTCGTGGGTAAATCGGTAGGGCGCGGTCTGGCTTGAGAAGACGTGCAGGAACATCCGCCCGTCGGGCTCCAGCCACGTCCGGGCGCGGCCCAGCAACTGGTCCCAGTTGGCCATGTGCTCGAACATCTCCACCGACACGATCCGGTCGAACCGGTCGCGGGGGTCGAAGCGATTGGCGTCGGCGGTGACCACCGTCAGGTTTGACAATCGCCTGTCGCGGGCCTGAGCCTCGATATGCCGCCGCTGGCCATGTGAGTTAGACACGGCGGTGATGCTGGCGCGCGGATAGCGTTCGGCCATCCACAGACTCAGCGAGCCCCAGCCGCAACCCAGTTCGAGGATCCGCTGGCCATCGGCGAGGTCGGCGTGCTCGCAGGTCTCGGCCAGGGCGATCTCCTCGGCCTCGGCGAGGGACGAACCGGTGCGATAGAGGCAGCTCGAGTATTTCAGCCGCGGCCCGAGCACGAGGCGAAAGAAGGCTGGCGGCAGTTCGTAGTGCTGGTCGTTCGCCGCCGCCACGTGCTCGGCGATCGGCCGGGCCCGCATGTCGCGCGCGAAATCGGCCGCCGCGCCGTCCGGGAGCGCGAGCAGTTCGCGACGCTGGCCCTCAACCAGCCAGGAAATGGCGGCGCGGCGCAGCGCGTCGGGCGCCGGAAGGCTTTCTGCGGCGTGAATGGCGGCGGCGAGCAGGCTCATGAGCGGTTCTTTTTCGGCGGCAGGGGGACGAAGGCGGAAACGCGCCGCTGGTAGTGGCGCCAGGCGTCGCCGCGCGAGCGCAGCATGGCCGCCTCCAGCGGCGGCAGGCCCGAGACTTTCAGCAGCAGCAGCAGGATGAAGGCCGGGCCGATAAGGGCGCTCCAGCCCCAGGGATGTCCCGGCGCGATGGCGATCAGCGGCCAGCCCAGCCAGACCAGCCATTCGAAGAAGTAGTTGGGATGACGTGACCAGCCCCACAGGCCGGCCTGGCAGATACCCCCGTGGTTGGCGGGGTCGCGCTTCCAGCGGGCCAACTGGGCGTCGGCGAGACCCTCGCCGAGGATCGCCAGCAGCATCAGCCCTGCCCCGGCCGCGTCGCGCCAGCCGAGGCCGGGAGCCGGATTGCGGGCGGCGGCCAGCACCGCCAGCGCCAGCAGGGCGCCGGCCACGGCCTGGGTCTGCAGGAAGCTGAACATCCGCGCCTGGAAATTCGGCGCCCAGTCCGATCGGAAGCCGGCATAGCGCGCGTCCTCGTCCGGCGATCCTCCGACGCGACGCGCCAGGTGGATGCCCAGGCGCAGCGACCAGGCGGCGATCAGCACGGCGCACAGGATCTGCCGGGCCGTCGGCGGGCCGTCGAGCGGCCAGAGGGCGTAGGCGACACCGGCGGCGCCTGTGGCGAAGGTCCAGCCGACGTCGGTCCAGCCGCCATTGGCGACCGCCCTCTGGAAGGCCCAGACAAGAGTCATGGCCAGCGACAGGCCAAGCGAAACGGCGAGGATCAGGAGGATCATGAAGGGAGATACGCGCGGCAGACGCGATTGGATCGGCCGGGCGTTGACGCGGAGACAGTCCCCCTTCGCCAAGGCTTCGGGCGACACGCCTTTGCCCAGGATGCGGTTCCGGGCGGCTTGCCACCCGAAGCCCGCAGGACGAAGGGTGGTGGGCGGCGAGGGGTTCGAACCCCCGACCCTCTCGGTGTAAACGAGATGCTCTGACCAGCTGAGCTAGCCGCCCGTCAACGGACTTCTAGCCGGACCCGACGGTCCGGCAAAGCAAAGAGGCGGCCGCCGGGTCGGCGACCGCCTCTCGCGATCTCTCTACAACCTTGAAGCGGCGATTAGCCGTTCAGGGTGGTCTTCAGGCCTTCACCGACCTGGAAACGGGCGGTCTTGGAGGCCGGACGCGAGACAGTCTCGCCGGTGCGCGGGTTGCGCGCGGTGCCGGCGGCCCGGTTCACGGCCTTGAAGGTGCCGAAGCCCACCAGGCGAACGTCGTCGCCCTTCTTGAGCGAGGCGGTCACCGAGTCGACGAACGCCTGCAGCGCCGCGGCGGCCTGCGTTTTATTGAGACCCGCGCTATCAGCGATAGCGGCGACCAGTTCGGCCTTGGTCATTGATTTCTCCCAGCCAAGATGTTGTGCGGCGCGGCGTTCCCCCCAAGGGCGAGCCGTTCACCTGCAAGCGATTATGGCGGATGGCGCCCCTGCGTCAAACGAAAGGCCGCCCGGGAATCACCCGGACGGCCCACATTATCGTTGATAACTCAGGATGGCTCGGGATCAGTGCGTGATTACCGCGTCATCAAGGCCGTCATCGACCTTCGCAGGTGCAGCAATCGATTCGTCCGCCTCGGTCCATTCAATCGGCGTCAGCGGCCCGACAAGAGCCAGGGCGAGCACCTGATCGATCGTCGAGACCGGGATAATCTCCAGGTCGCGCTTCACGTTTTCAGGCACGTCGGCCAGATCCTTCTCGTTCTCCTGAGGGATCAGCACCGTCTTCACGCCCGACCGCAGGGCGGCCAGCAGCTTCTCCTTCAGACCGCCGATGGCCGTCACACGCCCGCGCAGGGTGATCTCGCCGGTCATGGCGATCTCCTTGCGGATCGGAATGCCGGTCAGCACCGAGACCATGGCCGTGGCCATGGCGGCGCCGGCCGACGGACCGTCCTTGGGCGTGGCGCCGTCCGGCACGTGCACGTGGATGTCGGTCTTCTCGAACACCGAGGGCTTGATGCCGAAGGCCGGGGCCCGTGAGCGAACGTAGCTGTTCGCCGCCGAGATCGACTCCTTCATCACCTCCTTGAGGTTGCCGGTGATCGCCATCCGGCCCTTGCCCGACATGCGGATGGCCTCAATGGTCAGGATGTCGCCGCCGAACTCGGTCCAGGCCAGACCGGTGACGATGCCGACCTGGTCGTCCTCGTCCGTCTCGCCGTAGCGGTACTTCTTGACCCCGGCATACTTGGCCAGACGCTCGTCATCGATGGTGATCGAGGTGACGTTCTCACGCGCCAGGTCGCGGACGACCTTGCGGGCCAGATTGCCCAGCTCCCGCTCCAGCGACCGCACGCCGGCTTCCCGGGTGTAGTAGCGGATCAGGTCCTTGATGGCGGCCTCCGGCACCACGAACTCGACCGGCGTCAGACCGTGGTCCTTGGTCAGCTTGGGCAGCACGTGGCGCAGGGCGATCTGGACCTTCTCATCCTCGGTGTAGCCTGGGATGCGGATGATCTCCATCCGGTCCAGCAGCGGCTGGGGCATGTTCAGGCTGTTGGCCGTGGTGACGAACATCGTCTGGCTGAGGTCGTAGTCGACCTCCAGGTAGTGGTCG
>CANJYY010000139.1 GCA_947479185.1 Caulobacteraceae bacterium | reverse complement strand
CATCTGGTTCATGGAAATGAACACCCGGCTGCAGGTCGAGCACCCGGTCACCGAGATGATCACCGGCCAGGACCTGGTCGAATGGCAGCTTCGCGTCGCCAGCGGCGAGCCGCTGCCGCTGACCCAGGACCAGATCACCATGAGCGGCTGGGCCATGGAGGCCCGCCTCTACGCCGAGAACCCGGCCACCGGCTTCCTGCCGAGCACGGGTCCGCTGACGCACTTCCGCCTGCCCGAAGACGTGGTCCGCATCGACAGCGCGGTGGAGGAGGGCGGCGAGGTCAGCCCGTTCTACGACCCGATGATCGCCAAGCTGATCGCCTGGGCCGACACCCGGGAAGGCGCCGCCGAGGCGCTGGCCGAGGCCTGCGGCTCGGTCGAGGTCTGGCCGGTGAAGACCAACGCCGCCTTCCTGGCCCGCTGCGCGGGTCATCCGGACTTCGTGGCGGGGGACGTGGACACCGGCTTCATCGAGCGGCGGCTGGACGCGCTGACGGCGCGGACCTTCAACGACGCGACGACGCTGGCCGCGGTCAGCGAGCGGCTCGAGGCCTTCATGTACGCCGACGAAAAGGGCGGTGTATGGGACAGCGCCCCGTCGGGCCTGCTCGGTTTCCGCATGAACGCGCCGCGCGCCGCCATGGATCTGCCGATGAGCGTCGACGGCCGCGCCGTGCCGCTGCGCGTCGCCCTGACCGGGACAGGCCAGGACTGGGCCTGGGATATCGCCATCGACGGCGAAGTCCCGACTGACGACATCTACACCCTGCCGACGACGTACGGCGACGACCCGGTCTATGTCTTCGAGGCTGGCGATGTCCGCGAGTTCAGCTTCGCCTCGGCGGCCCATGACCGCGCCGAGGCCGTTTCCGACGGCGCCATCCTCTCGCCCATGCCGGGCAAGGTCGTGTCCGTCTCGGTCAAGGCCGGCGACACCGTCACCAAGGGCCAGACCCTGCTGGTGCTCGAAGCCATGAAGATGGAACACGCCCTGGCCGCGCCGTTCGACGGCGTGGTCGCCGAGTTGACCGCCGTCGCCGGCGGGCAGGTCAGTGAAGGGGTGGTGCTGGTGCGGCTCGAGGCCAGCGAGGGATTAGGGACTAGGGGCTAGGGGCTGGTAACGCTCACCACGCGGTCGACGCCGCCGCGCCGCTCGACTAATCCCTAGCCCCTATCCCCCAGGCCCTCACTTCATGCCCCTCCACCTGATCAAACTCTGCGTCGGCGTCGAAAGCGTCGAGGACCTGCGCGCCTGGCGGGCCCAGCGCGCGGCCCAGGGCTTTCGCTCGGTCTGCCCGACGCGCCAGACGCCCAAGCGGGCGGCGGAGCTGCTGGAGGGCGGGTCGCTCTACTGGGTGATCAAGGGCCAGGTGCTGGTGCGCCAGGCGATCGACGAGATCGTCACCGAGGACAGCGGCCCGCAGCCCTGCCGCATCTACCTCAAGCCCGAGCTGATCGAGACCGCGCCCCAGCCGCGCCGCGCCTTCCAGGGCTGGCGCTACCTGACCCCCGCCGACGCCCCGCCGGACCTGCCGACCGGCGAGGGCGAGGCGATCTCGCCGGAACTGGCCAAGCAGCTGCGGGAACTGGGGGCGTGGTAGAAATTCTCCTTCTCCCGGAGGGAGAAGGTGGCCTGCGGAGCAGGTCGGATGAGGGATTAGGGACAGATCAGGCAAGCGCGCCGGCGCCGTAACGCCCTCACCCTCCCAGCGCTTCGCGCCGGGCCCCTCCCTCTCCCGCTGGGAGAGGGATCAAACCCCCCAGTTATCGATCAGCCGCGTCCTGCCCATCCACGCCGCCACGAACACCCGCGCACCGGCCGTCGCCGGACCCGGGCCCAGCCGCTCCAGCGTCGCGCCGTCACGAACCTCAACGTAGTCGATCTGGCGGAAGCCCGCGCCGGTCAGGCTGGCCATCACCGCGCCCTCGACGTCGATGATCTCGCCGCCGTCCTTGAGGGCGGCCACGGCGTAGCGCATGGCCGCCGGCAGGGCCCGGGCGGCGGCGCGCTCCTCGGGGCTCAGGTAGGCGTTGCGCGAGGACAGGGCCAGGCCGTCGGCCTCCCGCGCCGTCGGTCCGCCGAGGATCTCCACCGGCAGGTCCAGGTCGCGGGCCATGCGCTTGATCACCAGCAGCTGCTGGTAGTCCTTCTCGCCAAAGATCGCCACGTCGGGCCCGCACTGGATCAGCAGCTTGGCCACCACCGTCGCGACCCCGCCGAAGAAGTGCGGCCGGGACACGCCCTCGAGCGGCTCGGACACGCCCGTCGCCACATTGACCGTGGTGGCGAAGCCGTCCGGGTACATCTCCCGCGCATTGGGCGCGAACAGCAGGTCGCAGCCCGCTTCGGCCAGCTTCGCGGCGTCCTCCGCTTCGCCCCGCGGATAGGCGTCGAAGTCCTCGTGCGGGGCGAACTGGGCCGGGTTGACGAAGATCGAGGCCACCGTCCGATCGGCCTTCTGGCGGCCCAGCGCGATCAGCGACAGGTGGCCGCTGTGCAGCGCCCCCATGGTCGGAATCATCGCCACCCGCTCGCCGGCGGCCTTCCAGCCGGCGACGACGGCGCGCAGGTCAGCCACGGTGCGGACGACGGGGAGGGGCGTTTCACTCATGCCCGGCGGCATATCGCGCAGGGGGGCGGGGGTCCAGCCGCGACCTTACAGCTGTGGACAACTTCGGCGCCGCGATTGCCCCGACTCACCGCGCGGGTGTCTCGTCGGGTGAAAACCCCGCCGCATCGGTGAGGGAAACGTGAACTGGGGCGACCTATGGCGACGCAGCCGCATGTCATCGTGGTAGGCAACGAGAAGGGCGGGGCGGGCAAGTCGACCATCGCCGTGCACCTGACGACGGCCCTGCTGCACGGCGGGGCCAGCGTGGCGGTCATGGACCTGGACCTGCGCCAGTCGTCGATGGCCCGCTTCTTCACCAACCGCCGGGCCTGGCTGGCGTCGCAGGGCGCGGTGCTGCCCGAGCCGCTGATCCGCCACGCGGCCGACGACGGCGTGGCGCTGGCGAAAGCCGGCGAGGCCGAGCAGTTGGCGCGCTTCGAGGAGGCGTTCGCCCGCGCGCACCAGGACGCCGATTTCGTGATCATCGATACGCCCGGCGGCGATTCCCTGCTGTCTCGTATGGCCCACGCCCGCGCCGACCTGATCGTCACCCCGATGAACGACAGCTTCGTCGACTTCGACGTGCTCGGCCACGTCGACCCGGTGACCCTCGATCTGCTCAAGCCGAGCATCTATTCCGAGACCGTCTGGGAGGCCCGCAAGGCGCGCGCCCTGACCGGCCAGCGCCAGGCGCTCGACTGGATCGTGCTGCGCAACCGCCTGGCCAGCGTCGAGGCCCGCAACCGCAAGCGGGTCGACGAGCGGCTGACGGCCCTGGCCAAGCGGGTCGGCTTCCGCATCGGCGCCGGCCTGCGCGACCGGGTCATCTATCGCGAGCTGTTCCCCTTCGGCCTGACGGTCGCCGACCTGTCGGCCAAGGTGCGGCCGGTGCCGGTGTCGCTGGTGCACGTCTCGGCCCGCCAGGAACTGCGCGCCCTGGTGCATTCGGTTGGACTTTCCCAGTTCTCGGGCGAAGAGTTGCTCGCCGCCGAATAGGGCGGGGAGTCCGGACCTTCATGATCTATCTGCTGCTTGGCATCGGCGCCTTCGCCCTGCTCGTCTGGGCGGGCCGGCGCGCCAGGCCCTATCTGGCGAAACCGGAGTGGAAGATCGCCTCGGCGACCATGGCCGGCATCGCGCTGATCGCCGGCGGGCTGCTGGCGGTGACCGGCCGGGTGGTTCCCGGCGCCGTGCTGGCCGGCCTCGGGCTGGTGCTGGTGGTGACCGCCCGGCGCGGCGCCCTGCCGGCCCCGACCCTGGACAAAACCGATCTGGCCGAGGCCCGCGAGATTCTCGGTGTCGCGGCGAACGCCACGCGTGAAGAGATCCAGGCCGCCTACGCCCGCCTGATCCGCGCCGTGCACCCCGACGCCGGCGGCACGAGCGGCCTGGCGGCGCGCATCAACGCGGCGCGGGACAAGCTGCTGAAGAAATAGCCCATCCGTCATCGTCGGACTTGTTCCAGAGCCTGTCCTCGGGTCGGCCCCTGGCCGATCCCGGGGGACCCATGATCTCGCTGTTTGCGGGGGAGCCCGGCCAGCTTCGCGGCTCTGCGGTGGAATTCGTGTGCATGGGTCCTCGGGACAAGCCCGAGGATGACGGTGATTGCCTTACGGCGCCACGACCATGCAGGTCTGCTTCTTGGCCTTGAGCACCTTGCAGGCCGAGCGGGCGGCGTCGGCGGTCATGCCTTCGAAGCGCACCCGGAAATAGCCGCCGACCGCATTGCCGATGGCGGCCTCGCCGTCGTCGACGGCCGAGGCGAAGCGCCGCTGGATCAGGGCCAGCTGCTCGCGCGCCTGGGACTTGGACTTGAAGGCGCCGGCCTGGATGGCCCATTGGCCGCGCGCCTTTTTCGGCGTGGCCTTCTTCGGCGGCGTGGCCGCCCGGGTCGGCGGGACGACGTCCATGCGCGGCTGGACGACATAGGGCGTCGGGGAGAGCGGGCCGTCGGTCAGGATGACGCGCAGGCCCTCCTGGTCGGCGTCGCCCTGCTCGACCGAGGGGCGGTCCAGCGGGCCGTCCGGGGCCGGCTCGAACATCGACTGGGCGACGGTGATGGTCTCGCCCAGCGAGCGGCGCTTGAGCACGGTGAAGCCGGTCAGCAGCAGGTCTTCCACATGGTCGTCGCGCGTCGCCGTCGAGCGGCCGCCGAGCACCACGGCGATCAGCCGCCGGCCGTCGCGCACGGCCGAGGCCGCGAGATTGAAGCCGGACGCGTTGGTGTAGCCGGTCTTCAGCCCGTCCACGCCCCACATCTGGCTGAGCAGGTGGTTGTGGTTCTTCATCGTCACGCCGCGGAAGGTGAACGAGCGCAGGCTGAAGTAGCTGTAGTACTGCGGATAGTCGCGCATCACGGCGCGCGACAGGATGGCGATGTCGCGGGCGGTGGAGATCTGGCGGCTGTCGGGCAGGCCCGACGCGTTCACGAAGCGGGTGTTGCTCATGCCCAGTTCCTGGCCGCGCAGGGTCATCAGGGCGGCGAACCGGTCCTGGGTGCCGCCGAGGTGTTCGGCGAGGGCCACGGCCATGTCGTTGGCCGACTTCACGGCGATCGCCCGCATGGCGTCATCGACGCTGATCTGTTCGCCGGCCGCCAGGCCCAGCTTGGTCGGCGGCTGCGACGCGGCCCTGGCCGAGACGGTGATCATGTCGGTCGGCTTCAGCCGGCCCTCGGAGATGGCCTCGAAGGCCAGGTAGAGGGTCATCACCTTGGTGATCGAGGCCGGATAGCGCGGGCTGTCGGCGCGCTTGGCGTAGAGCACCTCGCCGGTGTTCGCATCCACGACGATGGCCGCGTACTTGGGTTCCGCCGCCGGCAGGGAGAGGTAGGGCGTCTGCGCAGACGCGAGGGTCGGCGTCGCCAGACCCGTCACCAGGGCGGCGAGCAGCGCAAGGGCGGAAATAAGGCGGCGGGCGAGCTCGAACATGCGGCGTCCGTCGAAAAAGGTCAAATTTTACAGAGCTGCCCCGAGGCGACACTGCGGCATCCAACTAGCATGCATTGTTTCGCCTTTCGCCAAAGTAAACACCTGTTGAGCGAATCCGCCGCAGGGGAAACCTGATCATGGTGCGTCGCAAACGCTTCATGCTGCACTGCACCAAAATTGATTGACTGCTGCACTGCAACATGAGACACGGGGGAGGTCAGCAGCGACTCGCTCGCCGCCGAAATCCAATTCCAGGTCCTCCCCGACCACACAGGAGATAGTCCTATGGCCACCGGCGCCGAAACCCTGAAGTCCACGGTCGAGCAGTTCACCACCGCGGGCAACCAAGCGTTCAAGGACAACGTCGAGAAGTCCCTCGCGACGCTCAACGAAGCCAACGCCTACTCCAAGAAGAACCTCGAAGCCGTCGTCGCTTCGGTCACCGCCGCCACCAAGGGCGCGGAAGTCCTGGGCGCCCAGGCGATGGCCTTCTCCAAGAAGAACATCGAAGACCAGGTCTCGGCCGCCAAGGCCCTGGCCGGCGCCAAGAGCGTTCAGGAAGCCGTTGAGCTCCAGACCGCCTGGATGAAGTCCTCGCTGGAAGGCTACATGGCCGAATTCGCCAAGTGGGGCGAAACCGTCGCTTCGTCCGTCAAGGACTCGGTCAAGCCGCTGAACGAACGCGTCACCGCGACCGTCGAGAAGCTGCAAGCCGCGAAGTAAGAACCTGAACGCCGGGCGGGCGTCCTCCCCCCAGTAAGGCCCCCCGGGGTTCAAGTTCGCGTGAAGGCCCGGGTCGGAAACGATCCGGGCCTTTTTCGTCCTGTCGTCGCTTCCGCCGCCCGTCCCGGCGCGCTAGCTTCACGGCATGTCTCAAGTCTCCCATCGTCTCACCGCCGCGGGCATCGTCCTGCCCGATCCCGTCGCCCCCATCGCCAACTATGTGCCGTTCGTCAGGGCAGGGGACCTCGTCCACATTTCCGGCCAGGTGTCGCTCGACGCCTCGGGCGGGATCACGGGCACGGTCGGCGTCGACGTTGACATGGCCACGGCTGTCCGCGCCGCCCGGCTGTGCGGGATCAACCTGCTGGCCCAGATGCGCGCCGCCTGCGACGGCGACCTCGACCGGGTGACCCGCGTGGTCAAGCTCGGCGGCTTTGTCCAGGCCGGCCCGGACTTCTTCGACATCCCCGCCGTGATCAACGGCTGTTCCGACGTGATGGTCGAGGCCTTCGGCGAGGCCGGCCGCCATGCCCGTTCGGCCGTCGGCGTCTACCGCCTGCCGCGCAACTTTTCCGTCGAAGTCGACGCCATCGTGGAGATCGCGTGATGAAGACGAAAGCCCGCCCCGAACCCGGTGCCTTCGGCGAGGCCTGGGACCTCCTGTTCAGCCCGGCT
>CANJYY010000138.1 GCA_947479185.1 Caulobacteraceae bacterium | reverse complement strand
GAACTGCCGATCGACATCTGGGGCCAGAGCCGCGCGGAATGGCTGGCCCGGCGCGCGGCCCGGTGACCCGGGCCGGCCTGCTTCTGGCGCTCACGCAGTCCTGGCGCAGCGCCGCCTTCGAGGTGCGGCCCGGCGACAACAGCCAGGCGATCCGGCAGCATTGACGTGGATGCTCCCCCATCGGGGGAGCTGTCAGGCGTAGCCTGACTGAGGGGGCGGGGGCGGGCCCCTCCGTCGCTGCTGCGCAGCGCCACCTCGCCCGAGAGGGGAGGATCCTAGATCCAGCCGCTTTCGCGCAGCGCTTTCGCATAGGCGCGGCTGACGGGGACGGTCGCCCCGTCCGTCAGCGTCAGGGTCGCGCGGCCGTCGCCGCGCCGGGCCTCGGCCACGGCGGCCTTCGCCACCCACCACGAGCGGTGCACCTGCGCGCCCTCCAGCCCCTCCAGTTCGGCGACCGCGTCGGACAGCCGCATCAGGATCAGGTCCTGGCCCTTGCTGGTGTGCAGGCGCAGGTAGTGATCCTCGGCCTCGACGGCGAAGATCTCCGCGCCGCGCAGCTTGAGCGGCAGCCGCTCCAGGAACCGCGGCGGGGCTCCGCCGGTCGCCGCCGCGTGGGTCTCGGGCGGCGCCTTCTGGGTGAAGTAGTTCAGCGCGGTCATCGCGCAGGTGATGATGAACACCGGCCCGGCGAACATCACCAGCCGTGCGGGAACCAGCCGGCCGTCATGGAAGGCCAGGCTGGTGATCACCCAGATCACCACGGTCAGCGGCACGGTCAGGGTCACCGCGATCAGCGCGCCCTGCAGCGGAGGATTGTCGTCGAACCAGCCGCCCCGGTCGACCAGCGCCGAGACGACCCCGCCGCCCAACGCCCCGGCCAGCATGACGGTCATCCAGTAGAGGAAGCGGGCGGCCACCGGCGCCTCGCCCGTCTGGAAAGCCCCGGACGCGGCGAGGAAGCCGCCGGCCAGCACGGCCAGTCCCAGCCCGCGCAGGTGTCGAGCCTGGAACAGGCCGTCGATCCACGAAGCGCGAACGGCGGCGCCTGTCCGTTCGCGAACGGGAGCCTGCTTTCCACGCATGTCCGACTGCGCCATCCGGCCGCCCCGCCTAAGCCGTCGTCATCGCCACTCGCCGGGGGCGGCGTCCGCAATGACCACTCCCGGATCAAGACCGACCCGACCCAACTGTCAATCGTTCCGCCGGAGACCGCCCGTGACCTCGTCCTTCTTCGCCCGCACCCTGCCGGCCAGCCGCGCCGCCGGAACCCTGCTGACGGTCGCCGCCGGCGTCACCGCCGCGGTGCTGTTCGGTCCGCAGATCCTGCGTTCGGTTCTGCACGCCACGCCCCATGCCCCCGACATGCCGCTGTTCATGGCCCAGCCGGCGGTGATCAAGATCCACATGCTCGCCGCCGTCTTCGGCGTGGGGCTGGGCGCGACCATCCTCAGCCTTCGGAAGGGCAACAGGATGCACCGGACCCTGGGCTGGACCTGGACCCTCTTCATGGCGACCACCGCGGCCAGTTCACTGTTCATCGTCGGGCTGAACGGCGACCACTGGTCGCTGATCCACCTGCTCAGCGGCTGGACCCTGATCGTCCTGCCCTTCGCCGTCCGGGCCGCGCGCAAGCATGACGTGATGAGTCACAAGCGGGCCATGACCAGCCTGTTCTGGGGCGCGTCGATCGTCGCGGGGGCCTTCACCTTCCTGCCGGGCCGGCTGATGTGGAAGCTGTTCTTCGGCTGAACCGGCCTTGCCAGCGGGCGAGCGCGCGGCGTATCGCAGATGGCGCTCACGACCGGTGGGCCCGTCTGGATCCGCTTCGCGATGACCTCCGCCAAGCCGCGCGCCCGCAATATCGGTCGGGGCCGTCCGTCCAAGGGCGCCAAGGTCGACCTCAAGGAAGTGATCCTCGATTCTGCGGAAGCGCTGTTCGCCCGGCACGGCTTCTACGGCGTCACCACGCGCCAGGTCGCTACCGAGGCGGGCGTCGATACGGCGCTGATCCACTATTATTTCGGGGCCAAGCGCGAGCTGTTCGACGCGGTGCTGCTGCGCCGCGCCGAGGTCATCAACCAGGAGCGGGCCGACGCCATGACCGCCTACGAGGCGGCGCATCCTGGGTCGATGACCGCCGAGGGCATCATCGCCGCCTTCATCAACCCGCTGGCGGAGCGGGCGCTGACCGGCGGGCCCGGCTGGAAGAACTGGCTCAACCTCGTGGCCCAGATCAACACCACCCCGGCCTGGGGCGGCGAGGTGATGCACCGGTTCTTCGATCCGGTGGTGCGCCAGCTGGTCGACCTGCTCGGCAAGGCCCTGCCGGGCGCCAATCTGCGCGATCTCTACTGGTGCTACCAGTTCCTCACCGGCTCGATGATGCTGACGGTCGCCGAGACGGGCCGCATCGACCAGCTGTCCGACGGACTGTGCCAGTCCAGCGATCTGGAGTCGGCCCGTCAGCGGCTCTACGCCTACTGCGCGGCCGGATTCGAGGCCGTGGTGCGCAGGACCGCCGGCTGAGGCCGTGATCGGCGCCTCTGTGGCGCCATTTCATCACACGGTGAAAAACTGTGGCCGCAATGTGCGCTGGCCCTTCCGCGCGCCGCCCGACTGCCCGATGGTCAGCTCAATTCGCGAATTGGTGAATTTAACAATCAACAGCGTCCGTCAACGGACCGGCTTAGCGACCGCGGTCGTGGCGACGCCAACTGGGAGGGCGACAGGAATGAAGACCATGTGGAAGAGCATGCTGCTGGCCGGCGCGGCCTGGACCGCCGTCAGCGGCGTGGCCGTGGCGCAGGACGCCAACACCGACGACACCACGGTCGGTGCGATCATCGTCACCGCCCGCCGCACCGAAGAGCGGCTGCAGGACGTGCCCGCCGCCGTCACCGCGTTTGACGAGCGCGCGCTCGAGCGCGTCCAGGCGACCGACGTCACGGGCCTGACCGGCTCGGTGCCGAACCTGGTCCTCGGCCAGGGCCGCGGTTCGTCCAACGCGACCAACATCTTCATCCGCGGCATCGGCCAGCCCGACGCGCTGCAGACCTTCGACCCCGCCGTCGGCGTCTATGTCGACGACGTCTACTACAGCCGCATCCGCGGCACGCAGTTCGACCTGTTCGACATCGAGCGCATCGAAGTGCTGCGTGGCCCGCAGGGCACGCTGTACGGCAAGAACACCATCGGCGGCGCCCTGAAGGTCGTCACCCGCCGCCCGGGCGACGAGTTCCGCGCCGGCGTGTCGCTGGCCTACGGCAGCTACAACCAGCAGGAAATCAAGGGCTCGATCTCGGGTCCGGTCAGCGACACCCTGGCGCTCGGCGTCTCGGGCCTGGTCTCGCTGCGCGACGGCTTCGTCACCGATCCGGTGACCCACGCCGAGTACAACGACAAGGACACCATGGCCATTCGCGGCCAGGCGTCGTGGACCCCGACCGACACCCTGCGCGTCGACCTGTCGGCCGACTTCAGCCGTGACGACGCGGCCATGACCGTCGGTCAGGCGACCAGCACCCTGACGACCCTGTTCGGCGGCACGATCCTTACGATCCCGAACCCGCCGCCGGCCTACAACTTCGAGACCCGCACGACGCCGGGTCTGCCGAACTCGACCAAGCTGACCCACTACGGCTACGCGGCCAACGTGACCTGGGACATCTCCGACGCCCTGACGCTCAAGTCGACCAGCGCCTACCGCAACCTCGAGACCGACGACTACATCGACATCGACGCCACCCAGTACGAGCTGGGCGACGTGTTCGTCGGCGTTGACCAGGACCAGATCAGCCAGGAATTCCAGCTGGCCTATGACGCGGGCGGCCCGCTGACCTTCGTGGCCGGCGCGTTCTGGATGCGTGAAAACATCACCTCCAGCCAGAAGGCCTTCGCCGACGACCTGATCGGTCCGCTGTTCGCCAACCCGACCTTCCTGCGCACCGTCAATGACGACCTGGAGACCACCAGCCAGGCGCTCTACCTGAACGCCACCTACGCGCTGACCGACACGGTCAACCTGTCGGGCGGCCTGCGCTACACCTCGGAAGAGAAGACCTACTCGCGCACGACCTCGACCTTCTCCTCGAACGCCCTGTTCGGCGCCAATCCGGCCTTCGCCTTCAGCGGCCTGAACAACACCTGGGAAGACGTCTCGCCGATGGTCTCGCTGGACTGGAAGCCGGCCGACAACGTCATGGCCTATGTCCGCTACTCCAAGGGCTTCAAGTCGGGCGGCTTCAACGGCCGCGCCAACAACCCGGGCGAACAGGCGCCGTACGAGCCGGAACAGGTGACCAGCGTCGAGGCCGGCGTGAAGTCGACCTTCTTCGGCAACCGCGTGCTGGCCAACTTCACCGTGTTCCACAACGACTACGAGGACTTCCAGGCGCGCGTCTCGGGCACGGTCACCGATCCGGGCACCGGCCTGCCGAGCCCTGAGCTGACGGTCATCAACGCCGGCGCGATGAAGATCGAGGGCGCTGAACTGGAACTGATCGTGGTGCCGGCCGCCGGCCTGCGCCTCGACGCCCAGCTCGGCCTGCTCGATGCGTCCTACGACGATTTCAAGGACGTCCGCTTCACGGCCACCGGCGGCAGCCGGGCCTTCCAGGAGCCGGCCTTCGCGCCGCGCTGGACCGCCCGCTACGGCGCCCAGTACGAGTGGAGCCTCGGCGACGCCGGTTCCGTGACCCTCGGCGGCCAGGCCCGCTACCGGTCGGAAATGGCCCTGTCGGTCGACAACACCCCGACCAACAGCCAGGTCCGTCTGCCGGGCATGTGGGATGAAAACCACTGGATCATGGACGCCCGCCTCGTGTGGGACAGCGCCGACCGCCGCTTCTCGGCCGGCCTCTACGGCCAGAACCTGACCGACGAGCTCTACAAGACCGACGCGCAGGAGTTCTCCTCGGTCGGCGGCATCCGCACCGCCTACTACGGCGCGCCGCAGACCTGGACGCTCCGCGTCTCGGCGAAATACTAGTCGCGACCTGACCCTTCGGGTCCCGACGACGGCGGCGGTCCATCCGGACCGCCGCCGTTTTCGTGTCCGGCCGCGTGCGAGTCGGCCGGACACGATCCGCGGCGGAAGGCGACTGTTTCAGTCTCCGGCCCCATGTGAGCAAGGTTCAGGCTCGATTTCGCCGATCCGCGCCAGAGCCTTGCCAATCACGCGCGCGCGGTTGCGGCCCCTGCGCGGGGCGCCTATAACCCCGGCCACCTGCCGTCCGGTGGGTTTCCCGACATGTCCCGCGACCGGATTCTCGATGAACATTCACGAACACCAGGCCAAGGCCGTACTGGCCGAATTCGGCGTCCCCGTTCCGCGCGGCTTCGCCGCCTTTACCCCCGATGAAGCCGCCAAGGCCGCCGAGACGCTCGGCACGCCCGTCTTCGTCGTGAAGAGCCAGATCCACGCCGGCGGGCGCGGCAAGGGCAAGTTCGAAGGCCTGGCCGCCGACGCCAAGGGCGGCGTCCGCGTGGTCAAGTCGGTCGACGAGGTCCGCAGCAACGCCGCCGAAATGCTCGGCCGGGTGCTGGTGACCCACCAGACGGGCCCCAAGGGCAAGCAGGTCAACCGCCTCTACATCGAAGAGGGCGCGGCGATCGCCAAGGAATTCTACCTGTCGCTGCTGGTCGACCGGCAGTCGAGCATGGTCTCGGTCGTCGCCTCGACCGAAGGCGGCATGGACATCGAGGACGTGGCGCACAACACGCCCGAGAAGATCCACACCTTCTCCATCGACCCCGCCACCGGCGTCTGGCCGACCCACCAGCGCGCGCTGGCCAAGGCGCTGGGCCTGACCGGCGGCCTGGCCAAGGAAGCGGCCTCGCTGCTGAACCAGCTCTATTCGGCGTTCCTGGCCAAGGACATGGCCATGCTGGAGATCAACCCTCTGATCGTCACCGCCGACGACCACCTGCGGGTTCTGGACGCCAAGCTGTCGTTCGACGGCAACGCCCTCTACCGCCATCCGGACATCAAGGCCCTGCGCGACGAGACCGAGGAAGATCCCAAGGAAATCGAAGCCAGCAAGCATGACCTCGCCTACATCGCCCTCGACGGCGAAATCGGCTGCATGGTCAACGGCGCCGGTCTGGCCATGGCGACCATGGACATCATCAAGCTGTACGGCGCCGAGCCGGCCAACTTCCTCGATGTCGGCGGCGGCGCCTCCAAGGAGAAGGTCATCGCGGCCTTCAAGATCATCACCGCCGACCCGGCCGTCAAAGGCATCCTGGTCAACATCTTCGGCGGCATCATGCGCTGCGACATCATCGCCGAAGGCGTGGTGGCCGCGGTCAAGGAAGTCGGCCTGAAGGTTCCGCTCGTCGTTCGCCTCGAAGGCACCAACGTCGAGCTGGGCAAGAAAATCATCAACGAAAGCGGCCTGAACGTCATCGCCGCCAACGATCTGTCGGACGGCGCGGAAAAGATTGTCGCGGCCGTGAAGGGTGCTCGCTAGATGTCGGTTCTCATCGGTTCCAACACCAAGGTCATCTGCCAGGGCGTCACCGGCGCCCAGGGCACGTTCCACACGGAACAGGCCATCGCCTACGGCACCAAGATGGTCGGCGGCGTCACGCCGGGCAAGGGCGGCACGGTCCACGTCGGCCTGCCGATGTTCGACACCGTCGGTGAAGCCAAGGCGGCCACCAACGCCGACGCCTCGGTCATCTACGTCCCGCCGCCCTTCGCGGCCGACGCCATCCTGGAAGCCATCGACGCGGAGATCGGCCTGATCGTCTGCATCACCGAGGGCATCCCGGTGCTCGACATGGTCAAGGTGAAGAAGGCCCTGCAGGGGTCGAAGTCGCGCCTGATCGGTCCGAACTGCCCGGGCGTGCTGACGCCGGGCGAGTGCAAGATCGGCATCATGCCGGGCGGCATCTTCTCCAAGGGCTCGGTGGGCGTGGTCTCGCGCTCGGGCACCCTGACCTACGAAGCCG
>CANJYY010000137.1 GCA_947479185.1 Caulobacteraceae bacterium | reverse complement strand
GACCCCCGCCCGGGACGGTTCTGTATGAAGCTTGGCGACGGATTGCTGCGCGGCGCATCGGCGTCCTTCCTGATGCGCGTCGTCGGCATGGGCCTGTCCTGGCTGGTGGTGATGATGCTCACCCGCCTGCTCGGCGCGGAGGGCTACGGGACCTATGCCTTCCTGCTGTCAGCGGCCACGGTGCTGAGCCTGCCGGCCAACTTCGGCGCCTCGATGCTGCTCGTCCGCGAGGTCGGTGCGGCCCAGGCGACGGAGAACTGGGGCCGCATGCGCGGCGCGGCGACCTGGGCGCTGCGCTATTCGCTGTTGATGTCCCTGCCGATCGTCGCGGCGGCGATCCTGACGCTGATCTTTCTGCCGCATCTGATCCCGCCCGCCGTTCGCCCGGGCCTGTTCTGGGCTGTCGGGCTGGTGGTGCTGATGCCGTTGACGGCCCTGCGGGGCGGGATCCTGCGCGGCCTGCGCCAGGTGGTTCTCGGCCAGGCTCCGGAACAGATCGTGCGGCCGACCGCCCTGCTGCTGCTCATGCT
Organism: Caulobacteraceae bacterium; assembly: GCA_947479185.1. GTDB lineage: Bacteria > Pseudomonadota > Alphaproteobacteria > Caulobacterales > Caulobacteraceae > Caulobacter. The sequence continues at coordinate 6,471 of CANJYY010000137.1, read as the reverse complement.
GCTGCCCTTCGCCTGGGGCCAGGCGGTCCACACGCCGGCCGCGGCCATGGCCGCCAACGTCGGGGCGAACGCCATCGCCTGGGTGGTGGGCGCGCTCATCCTGGCCCGCTTCTGGCCGCGCGAGGCGCGGGCCGCGACCCCGACCTATGAGTCCGCCCGCTGGCGCGCCAGCCTGCTGCCGCTGGGGCTCTCCAACGGCATGTACGTGATCGACGGCGAGCTGGCCGTCCTGATCCTCGGCGTCATCGCGACGCGCGAGGAGACCGGCGTGTTCAAGGCGGCCGCCCAGTTCGCCCTGTTCGCCGAGCTCGGCTACGCGGTGGTCAACGTCAACATCGCGCCGCGCCTGGCCGCCGCCTGGGCGAAGGGCGACAGGGCCCTGACCCAGCGCATCGTCACCCAGGGCGCGCGGCTGTCGATCGCCTACTGCATCCCGGTCGCCCTGGCCCTGATCGTGTTCGGCAAGTGGGGCGTGCCGCTGCTGCTGGGCAAGGACTTCGAGGCCTCCTGGCCGCCGCTGGTGCTGCTGTGCCTGGGCCAGATCGTCAACGCGGCCTTCGGTTCGGCCAACGCGGTCCTGAACATGGCCCATCACGAGAAGTGGAACACCGTCGGCTTCGCGGCCGGACTGGCGGCCAACATCATCCTCACGCTGGTCCTGACACCGCTCTACGGCGCGGTCGGGGCGGCGGCGGCGATGGCCTCCAGCGTCACCCTGCGAAACCTGATCGTCTGGCGCTACGCCTCGGTCAAGTTGGGGATCGAGACGGGCTTCTGGAGCCGAGCCGTCCGACCACCCGCCGACCGAGACTGATCCCCGAGTTCTCGATGAACCGGTAGATCAACCAGCCCGCCGGGTAGACCACAGCCGCCGCGCCGATGAATGCGATGCCCGCCCGCGCCAGCGGCGCAGCGTCCGGGAGATGGCGGCTGACCAGCGCCACGGCCGGCGCCAGCGCCAGCAGATGGATCAGATAGACGCCGTAGGAGACATCGCCCAGGCGCCGCAGCGGCGTCCAGGACAGCGCCGCCCTGCCCGCGCCGGCCAGCGCTTCCAGCGGTCCGGCGGGCAGCAGACCGGGGATCATCGCGACCGCCAGCGCCGCAACGCTGAGCCCCCGGATCACCAGTTCGCTCCAGTGACTGAACGGGCCGAGCGGAACCAGGCCAAGGACGATCGCCGCGAGCACCAGTCCGGCCCGCGGCCGACCGGTCAGGTCGCGCGCGCGCATGACGAGCATGCCCGCGAGAAAGATGTTCAGCCGCAGCGGCAGGGCGGCCGGCCGTGAGGGCGAGAAGGCCGACAGCCAGTCCCCGGCCGTGAGCCAGAGCAGCCCGACCAGCGCCAGCAGGATCAGCGATCCGGCCGCGAAGCCGACCCGCCGCAGCAGCAGCAGCACGAATGGGAACACCAGATAGAACTGCATCTCCAGGCCGATGCTCCAGTCGGGCAACGGCGAGCGATCAGCATATCCGGGCAAGACGCCGAAGATGAAGCTCAGGTGCAGAAGCACATTGGTCGGGCCGTGGTCATGGTAGCGGGCCCAGTCAATCGACCGCTCGATCCCGGCCGCCTCCCGCAGGTCGTACAGCCAGGGGCCCATCAGCATCGCAGCGACGAACGCCAGATAGAAGACCGGCGCAATGCGGAAGAACCGCCGCAGCCAGAACCTCAGCCAGGTGTCGGGACGGGCCAGCGGTTCGCGTGGATCGCGCAGGTTGGTCTGATAGACCATCAGCGCGCCCGACAGCATCATGAAGAGGTCGACCGCCAGCAACGGCCGGCCGAGGATCGGAATCCAGGCGCCCGACATGTTCAGGGCGTGGCCGACGAAGACCCACAACGCGGCCAGGCCGCGCAGGCCGTCAAGCGGCTCGAGGCGCCCCGAACCGGCTGACGTCATGCCGACGCCGGCTCGCCGCGATAGACCTCGACGCCCTGGGCCGTCAGCTTCTCGACCAGCCCGGGCGGATAGGCGCCGGCCATGCCGTCGGCGTACTGCGACAGCTGGCGGTCCATGTTGTTGCGCGCGAACTGGGTCGAGAACCGGTTCGGCGGCCCGAAGGTGAAGAACACGCTCATCCGCGTGGACTGGCCGGTCATCCTGGCCAGCAGCCGGCGCAGCCCGTAGATCAGCCTGATGTCGCCCGGCTTGCGGAAGGCCGGGAACACGGTCCCGAGCAGGCGCTTGGTCACCCGGCTGCCGCGCAGCATCAGCTTCTCGAACGGCGTGGGCAGCCGTCCATGGTGATCGAGGCGTACATCGAACACCACGGCGTCGCCGGCGCTGCTGTTCAGCGATATGCCTTCACGGTCGTCGCGGCCCCAGGCGCGGCGATGCTGGCTGCCGGGAACCAGGGTCAGGCCCTGGCCGTCGTGATGGTCCTGCAGATAGACGGCCATCTTGAACACGCGACAGTCGGGGACGAAGCAGTCCTCGTCGAAGTAGCTGTCGTTCGCGCCGGTGTCCTTGTGCCAGGAGCTGAACATGTCCTTGTGGATGTCGCAGTGGCCGGTGAACAGCACGTGCCGCGTGTCGTAGATCGACTGGAACAGCGACACGACCCGTGGGTCGGAGAACAGCCAGCTGATCTCCGGGCACTCGATCGCCGCGTTGGGCTGGGTCTGGCCGAGGTTGAAGATCACCCCGCCCGACTGGAAGAAGCCGGTGACGGCCTTCCTCAGTCGTCCGATTTCGTCGGGCGTGAACAGGCCTGGAATGACGACATAACCGTCCGTCTCCAGCTTCGCCTGCATCGCTTCGATGTCCGGGGTCTCATTGCTCATGATCGCGAAACTCCACCCGATACCGCTGGCTTCCGAGGATAGGCCAACTGCCATCCGCCGGGAATGGCCGCGCTGATCCTGATCATTCCGCGGCGATCCGGGCCCCGGCGAGCTTTCCGACGGCCTCGACGATGCCGGCGGTCTCGGCCCCCAGGCGGCGTGTTACCGTCAGGATTCGCGCTCTCTCCGCGTCGCCGGCGTCGACCAGCGACTTCGCGCGGGCGGCGATGCGTCGGGATTCCTCGAGCGTCGGGCAGGGCGTGAACTCGATCGGGTCGACCGACTCCAGCATGGTCTGGATGGTCAGGGTCTTGTGCGAATTGGAGCCCATGAAAACGCAGGGCGTGCCGCCCAGCACCGCCATGATCGAGGGGTGCCAGCGGCCGCTGATGAACACCCGGGCGTTGGCGAGGATCGCGCCCGCGGCCAGCGCCGGCGTCTCCAGCGGGATCATCGGCGCGCCGGTGCGGATCGACACCTCGCGCAGGAACAGGTCGCCGGAACAGCCGGGCGCCAGCAGGACCGGCAGGTCCAGCACCTTCAGCGCCTCGATCAGATGGACATAGGCCTCGATCGCCGCGGGCCAGTCGCGCGCCGCGCGCGAGCCGCCGCCGAGCAGGGCGTAGGGCCGGTCGAACGCCGCCGGCAGGGCCGACGCCCCCCGCTCGAAGAAGGGCGCCAGGGCCGAGCGGTCATAGGCGACGGGTCCCTCGGCCGGCGCCAGCAGGCGGCTCCAGCCGAACACGGCGTCGGGGTACATCAGGGTAGCGACCCCCGGCATGTTGTCGCGCACGAAGTCGAGCGAGACGGGATCGCGCACGGTGAAGGCCGCGGCCCGGCGAAGCAGGTCGGCGGCCAGGGCCAGGGTCTCGCGGTTCAGCCCGGTGGTCGGGCACTCCGAGGCCATGGCGTTGAGATAGTAGAGCGGCTTGCCGGCCCGCAGGGCCATCTCGCAGACCGTCAGGGTGTAGAGCAGCCGCGACCGCGCCGGGCTGGCGAAGATCAGATCGCCCTCGCCGTTGACCACCACCGCCTCGCAGGCGTCGATCGCCGCGAACAGGTCGCGCGTCGCCGGGTCCCAGGCGCGGGCGCGCTTGAGGGTTTCGATATTGTCGGACAGGTCATGGCTCAGGCCATTGCGACGGCCGAGGGCGTCGAACACAGCCCCCGCCAGCGGCAGCTTGCGGACCTTGTCGCGGTTGAGAGCGCGGGAAAACCGCGCCCAGGGGCCGTCGGGGACGAGCCTGCCGACCGGATAGGTCGCCTCGATCATCGAGCCCGTGACGGTCCCGATGATCTCGTGGCCGGCGCCGGCCAGCAGCTGTCGCAGGGACAGGCTGGTGGCGCGGCACCCCCAGTTGGACAGGTCGCTGTTGTCGGCAAGGTAGAGAAGCTTCACGACAAACTCAGGCGGCCGCTTCCCGGTCCTGCTCCCATTTCAGCTTCTTGCGGGTCTCGAGTTCCACGGGGAGCATCTCCTCGCGCTTGTACTCGAGGGCTTCGGCGACGTTACGCACGTCGCGGCACAGGCGGCGCAGGCCGTCCGGCTCGAGCGAGGCGGCGTGGTCGGTGCCTTTCCAGGTGCGATCGATGGTGAAGTGGCGTTCGATCCACTCGGCGCCGAGCGCCAGGGCTGCGATGTCGGCGGCGATGCCCAGGTGATGGCCGGAGAAGCCGATCGACTGGACCTTGCCGTCGAACTTCTCCTTCAGGCGGGTGATCTCGCGCAGGGCGATGTCGCGGAAGGCCACCGGATAGCCGGAGGTGCAGGCATAGAGCACAAGATCCTTGGCCCGGCCCTTGCGCTCGAAGAACTCGACGATCTGGTCTTCCTCGGCCTGGGTGGTCATGCCGAGCGAAAGCTGGATGCCGCCGCCATACTCGCCGGTCAGGATCGACAGCATTTCCCAGTGAAGGTTCGACGCCGACGGCACCTTGAGGAACTCCGGCTGCAACGCGCCCATTTCACGCGCGGACGTCACGTCCCAGACCGAAGTCGAGTAGCCGATGTTGTTGTCGGCGCAGAAGGTCATCAGCTCGCGATGCTGTTCGGGGCTGAACTCGAGGAATTCGCGGTGCGCGCCATAGGTCGAGCCATAGGAATTGGCCGGATTGGGGTGCGGCGCGTCGTACTGCTCGGGCGGCAGAAGCTCGCGATTATTGCGCTTCTGGAACTTCACGTAGTCCGCCTTGCAATATACGGCGGCCGTGAGGATGAGTTCCTTGGCGATCGCCATTTCACCTTTGTGGTTGCAGCCGATCTCGGCGACGACCTTAGCGGCCTTGACCATCTTCAACTCCGGTAACTCTGCGGCGGGATCTGGTCCCGACCTTCTGAAACGTATTTCTAGAGGCCCGCCCGTCGCAAGGCATCTTCAAAACTGTCGATTTCTGTTCGCGTCGTCCGCGGGATCGATTTGTGGGCGACGCACGTCGGTTTGGGTCAGAGGCCTTGCGATAGAATCATGTCGGACAGAAGCCGCAGCGCGCCACGGCCGCCATCGGCGTCCAGCACCAGATCGGCCGCGGCGAGCGCCTCGGGATGGGAGTCACGCGGGGCGACGCCGCAACCGGCGGCGCGCAGGCATTCGATGTCATTGATATCGTTGCCGATGTAGATCGTCCTGGCGAGGTCGAGGCCCCGCTCGTCCAGCCAGGCCTGCATCCGGTCGAGCTTGGTCTCCAGACCATGCTCGCAGGGAATCTGCAGCTTGGCGGTGCGCGCCCGGACCACCGGGTTCACCTCCTTGGACAGAACCATCATCGGCAGGCCCGCTTTTCTCAGGCGCTCCAGGCCCATGCCGTCGCGACGTGAGCAGACAACGCTCTCGACCCCCTCCTGGTTCACGAAGACACGGTCGTCGGTCCAGACGCCGTCGAAATCCATGATCAGGGCGTGCGGCGGGCGGGGCAGACTGGCTGCGTCCGCCATCCGCCGCAGGCCGCCCATCCGCTCCTCCGCCAGCCGGAAATCCGCCGGTTCGTCGATCTCCAGCCGCCGCTCGATCGGAGTCTCGACCAGCGCGGTCCGGCCGAAAAAGCGGTGCTTCGCCTCGAGAAAGCCGGGCACGCGCATGGCGTAGACGGCGCCGGTCTCGAGGAACTCCGGCTCGCGCTGCTGGCGCATCAGCCGGACGGACTTGTCGTGGTTCACGCCCTCGCCCCCGGCGGTCCACAGGAAGTAGTGGAACGGCGCCACCGTCAGGGCCGTGTCGGCGCCGGCGATGACCGCGCCGGCCGCCGCGTCGATATCCTCCGGCGTGGTCAGGGGCGAGGTGCATTGCAGGAACACCAGCACATCGGGCGTGTCGCCGCTCTCGGCCAGGACGCCAAGGGCGTGCAGCAGCGCCGCCTCGGAGCTGGCCAGGTCGCCGGACAGATCGGCGGGACGATCGACGACATCGGCGCCATGGGCGCGGGCCACGGCCGCGATCTCCGGATCATCGGTCGAGACCACGACGCGGTCGATCAACCGCGAGGCGCGGGCGGCGTCAATGCTGTGGGCAACCAGCGGCTTGCCGGCCAACGGCAGAACGTTCTTGCGCGGCAGGCCCTTGGAGCCGCCTCGGGCCGGAATGATTGCTACCGTTCTTGTCATCGCGGCTACCGGCTCCTAGCGCCAGAGGACATTGTTGTAGGGGAGCCAGGCGATTTCGGCCTGCGGCGACAGGAACAGCCAGATG
>CANJYY010000136.1 GCA_947479185.1 Caulobacteraceae bacterium | reverse complement strand
GGCGATGAACTGCAGCAGCACCCGCAGCCGCATGAGCCGGTTCGAATAGGACCGACCGAAGTCTCCGCCCCTGAACAGGGCGTAGAGCCCGGCCAGCAGGGCGAGGAGCACGGCGGCCAGCGAGACCGGGATGAGAATATCAAACAGCTTATCCATGTCCCCCTATCTAGCGCGCGGCGCCCGCTCCGGCCACCGGGGCGGCGACAATCGGTCGCAACCAGAATTGGGCGAATGTGTTCAATGGGTAAATCTGTCGCATTCTATCGTTCGAGGAACGGGACTAACTGTTCGCTTGGCTCTGGTTAACGGGATTTTACCCGATTTTGGCGCCCATATTTATGTTTGACCCCTAACGACGTTCACTGTAGACGCCGCAACCCAACGCTCAGTGAGCATGTTCAATGAACGCGATCACCCCCTCACCGTGGATTGCGTGGATGTCACCACAACGGGGAGGACGAGACGGAGAAGTCATGGGCATGCCCCTAGCCGCCGCCGCCGTCCCAGGCGCGGAACGAGATGAAACCATCGCCGAGGCCCGGCGGTTGATCATGGACCTGCGCGATGCCGCGCAGGATGGTCGCGAGCTGGCCCGGCGCTATGCCGATGTCCTGCAAAAGGTCGTCGACGAGTACTGCGTTGAATTCGAAAAGCGCGCCGAGGCAGCGCTGGTCCGTTTGGAGGCGGCCCGATGAATCACATTCCGATGCGCATGAATGCGCCGTCCCTGCGACCGCAAAAACTGACCCGTCGCGCGATGGCCAAGCAGCAGACCCGCGAAAAGGTCCTGCAGGCGGCCCGCGAGATGTTCATCGAGCGCGGCTACGAAGGCGCCACCATCCGGGACATCGCCCGCGCCGCCGGCATGTCCACCGGAGCGGTGTTCGCCAGCTTCACCGACAAGCCCGAGCTGTTCGACGCGATCCTCAGCGAGGACTTCGCCGCGCTGTTCGATCCCATGCGCGACGCGGCCGCCACGGCGCCGACGGCCCGTGAGGCCCTTGTGGCGATGTTCAGCGCCGCCTATCGCGCCCACACCGCCCAGCTGCCGCTGATCCAGGCGGCCCTGGCCGCGTCCTGGACCCGGACGCCGGAGGCCGAGCAGCTGCGCCGCGAGTCGCTGCGCCCGCTGCGGGCCCTGGTCATGGAAGTGCTGGAACGCGGCGTCGAACGCGGTGAGCTTACACGGCGCTTCGATCTGCGCCTCGTGTCGGACGTGCTGTGGGACCTCTATCTGGCTGGCTATCGACCCGCGGCCTTCGAGGGCCTCTCCGTCGAGATCCAGACAGACAGGCTCGCCGATCGGATCGATCTGGTTCTGGCGGGCGTGACAGCCTAGAGCTGACATTCAGCGGCGTCCCGTCCGGGACGCCGCCACTCCCGGGGGGGAACGGTTGGCAGGCGTTCGAGAGACGCAGAAGCAGAGTACACGCCGCAAGGTACTTGAGGCGGCGCGGGACCTGTTCAACGAGATCGGCTACGACGAGACCACCATCCGCGCCATCGCGGAACGGGCAGGCGTCTCCGTCGGCAGCGTTTTTACGACCTTCGCCTCGAAGGCGGACGTGCTCAGCCAGGTCATGGATGACCGGGTCGACGCGCTGTACTCCGAACTCGACCGGGTCGCCCGCCATCTGCGCGGCTCGGTGGTCGACCGGGTCAGCTCGGTGTTCGCCATCCACTATGACTTCGAATGCCGGCGGGTGAAGCTGTTCCTCGCCCATGTCGCGGCGTCGTTCAGTCCGACGCTGGAGCCCTCGACCATCCCGTTCGGCCGCAACGCGCGGTTCAAGGGCATGCTGGTCGAGATGATCAGGGACGGCGTCTCGCGCGGCGAGGTGCGTCAGGACTGCGACCACGACCTGGTGCTGGACACCCTGATGGCCGCCTACGCCTGGAACTACCGGCTTGCAGCCCAGAAGGGCGCCGACGCCGCGCACATGACCGCGCTGATGGAGCGGCAGGTGGCGCTGATCTTCGACGGTTTGCGGCCGTAATCCTCCCCCATCGGGCGAGGTGGCTCGCCCCCCGGGTCGCGCTTGGCGAGCCCGAGGGTAAACTCTGGCGGGACGGAAGGGGGCGCCCGGAATCTGAGCGGACCCCCTCAGTCAGTCCCGCGGACTGACAGCTCCCCCGAAGGGGCGCATCTTCAGTTCGCGTCTTCCAGAAGTCGCCGGGCGATGACCTGGGCCTGGATCTCGCCGGCGCCCTCGAAGATGTTGAGGATGCGGGCGTCGGCCAGCACGCGGCTGATCTCGTATTCCATGGCGAAGCCGTTGCCGCCGTGGATCTGCAGGGCGTTGTCGGCGGCGGACCAGGCGACCCGGGCGGCGATCAGCTTGGCCATGCCGGCCTCGAGGTCGCAGCGCTTGCCCTCGTCCTTCTGGCGGGCGGCGAAATAGGTCAACTGGCGCACGGCCATGATCTCGCAGGCCATCATGGCCAGCTTGTTCGACACGCGCGGGAAGCCGAAGATCGGACCGCCGAACTGCTTGCGATCGAGCGCGTAGCTGAGGCCGAGCTCCAGCGCGCGCTGGGCCACGCCGACGGCGCGGGCTGCGGTCTGGATGCGGGCGCTCTCGAAGGTGGCCATCAGCTGCTTGAAGCCCTGGCCCTCGACGCCGCCCAGCAGGTTGGCCGCCGGGACCGTGAAGCCGTCGAAGCCGATCTCGTATTCCTTCATGCCGCGATAGCCGAGCACGCCGATCTCGCCGCCGCTCATGCCGTCGGTCGGGAAGGGATTGGCGTCATCGCCGCGCAGCTTGGGGGCCAGCAGCATCGACAGGCCGCGGTAGTCGGTGGTGTCCGGGTTGGTGCGGACCAGCAGGGTCATCACATCGGCGCGCGCCGCGTGGGTGATCCAGGTCTTGTTCCCCGTGACGACATAGTTGTCGCCGTCGAGAACGCCGCGCGTGCGCAGGCTGCCCAGGTCCGAGCCGGTGTTCGGCTCGGTGAACACGGCGGTCGGCAGGATTTCGGCGGTGGCGATCTTCGGCAGCCACTCGGCCTTCTGCTCGGCCGTGCCGCCGGTCAGGATCAGTTCGGCGGCGATTTCCGAGCGGGTGGCCAGCGAGCCGACGCCGATCCAGGCGCGGCTGAGTTCCTCGGACACCACGCACATGGCCGTCTTGCCGAGGCCCGCGCCGTCATACTCTTCCGGAATGGTCAGGCCGAACACGCCGAGGTCGCCCAGTTCCTTGACCAGCTCCATCGGGATCAGTTCGTCGCGCAGGTGCCAGCCGTGTGCGAAGGGAATGACCTTGTTCTCCGCGAAGCTGTGGAACTGGTCGCGGATCATCTCGAAGGTCTCGTCGAGGCCGGTCTTCTCGACGGTCGGCTTGCCGCGCGCGGCGGCGACGAGGTCGGCGAGGCGCGTCTTGACGGCCTGGCCGCCGCCCTGGGTCATCAGCCGGACCAGGGCGGGGGCGAACAGGCGGTTCATCACATCGCGGCTGGCGGTCAGGTCGGCCGGGCGGATCATTTCGCCCTGGTTCATCGGGATGCCGCCGACCAGCTGGGTGCAGTATTCGGCGAACAGCAGCTGGGCCAGCAGGGCCTCGGTCTCGCCGAAGGCGCCCTCGGCCTCGAGCCGCGCGGCCCAGCCGGCGACCTGGTTCAGCAGCTCGGCATAGCTGGCGTACCAGCCGTAGCCGTGCACGGCGTGCTGTTCGACGTCGGCCAGCACGCGGTCGATCTTGCCGCCGCTGGAAATGCGCGTCTTCACCTCGCCCTTGGCGTCCGCGACGAAAGCGCCGGCGGCGTCGGCGGCCTGTTGCAGGAGAGCGGTCAGGCCCGGAAGGATCAGGGTGGCGGGCGTGGTTTCGGCGGCGGCGGCGGACATGGGTTCATTCTCCCCGGAATTTGTTGCGGCGCACTATATGCATTTCGCAAGCGCACACAATCTGGCCCCGGCTCAGGTAGAATTTGCCACACCGAAGGCGAGGCCTATGTTGCAAAACAACAAGATATTCAGGGGAAAACGCCGTGCTGACAGTTCACCATCTCAATGAATCGCGCTCGCAGCGCATCCTCTGGCTGCTGGAGGAACTGGGCGCGCCCTACGAGATCAAATTCTACAGCCGCGATTCCGAGACCCGTCTCGCCCCGCCCGAGCTGAAAGCGGTCCATCCGCTGGGCAAGTCGCCGGTGATCACCGACGGCGACAACACCGTCATCGAGTCGGGCGCGATCATCGACTACATCATCCGCCGTCACGGCGGCGGGCGCATGGCCCCGGCGACCGGCACGGCCGACCACGAAACCTACCTGCAGTGGCTGCACTACGGCGAGGGCAGCGCCATGCTGCCGCTGATGCTGCGCATGTACGTCATGCGCCTGGGCGAGGCCGGCGCGGCGCTCCACCCGCGCATCGAGAGCGAGATCGCCAACCACAGGAGCTACATCGAGGGCGAACTGGCCGGCCGCGACTGGCTGGTCGGCGACGGCCCCACCGGCGCCGACGCGCAGATGAGCTTCATTCCCGAGGTGCTGAAAGCCTTCGGCCGGCTGGACAGCTATCCCAACATGGCCGCCTGGATCGAGCGCATCCACGCCCGCCCGGCCTGGCAGGCCGCGCTGGAGAAGAGCGGGCCGTACCTCATGGGGCGGTAGTTTGCGTCCTTCGAGACGCGATCCTGAAGGATCGCTCCTCAGGATGACGCGCAGGGGTGGGGTCTAGGGGGACAGGTTATCCTGTCCCTTGGGACTGGATAACCTGTCCCCGTTCTGCAGCCTCGGGGACAGGATAAGCAGTCCCAAGGGACAGCTAATCCCTTCCCCTTCTACGGCAGCGGATCGTCCAGATAGCCGTCGAGGAAGTCGAACACGCTCGCCTTGAGCAGGCCATGAGGAATGGCGTTGAAGTGGTCGCAGCCGATCAGACCGACCGCCCTAGCGCCGGGGATGGCGTCGGCCAGGTCCTGTGGATCGCCGGCCAGCTCGTCCCGGGCGCCGGCGGCCACGAGGGTCGGGGCCGAGACGGCCAGCACATCGGCGCGGGTGATCGGGTCTGACGGGCCGCGACTGAAGGCCGCCAGCGCCAGCCGGTCCTCACCCTGTTCGTCGGCGAACTGGCGAAAGCTCTTCAGCATCGGCTCGGTGATGGCGTCGGGGCTGCCGGCCTCCATCGCCACGGCCATCGGGTCGCCGGGCGGGGGCGGGTCGAACAGCTTGCCGCCGATGCCGCCGAGGATCAGGTAGCCGACCCGCTCCGGTTCGGCCATGGCCAGCTTCAGCGCCAGCCGCGCGCCCATCGAATAGCCGAACACATTAGCCCATTCGACGCCCAGATGGTCCAGCAGGGCGACGATGTCGCCCACCAGCGTCTCGCGGCCATAGGCGGCCGGATCGTGCGGCTTGTCGCTCTCGCCATGGCCGCGCAGGTCCAGGGCGATCAGCCGCTGCCCCCGCTGGGCGACGGCCGCGTACCAGCCGGTCCGCTTCCAGGCCTCCTGGCGGTTGGACGAAAAGCCGTGGATCAGCAGCAGCGGCGCCGCGCCCGGCGGGCCGGTGTCATCGTAGGCGATGGTCACGCCGTCGGAGGTGGTGAAGCTGGACATCAAACGTGGTCCGCCAAGGTGTAGCGCGCCAAGGTCATGGTGAGTCTCCCGGACCCCTAGCGTGGCGTCTGTCGCCTTCGGGTCAAGTCGGCAAATCACCGTCTCGCGAAACGAAGAGGGGCAACCCGGCGCGGGCGGAGACCAGCGCCGGAGTGCAACCCCCCGCTGATCTACCGCAGGTCGGGCGGCGTCGCCTCTTCGGTCAGCAGGCGGATGGCCTCCTCGACCGTCACGACCGTCTGATCCTGCGAGCCGAGCCGGCGGATGGCGACGGTGCCCTCATCGGCCTCCTTGCGGCCGACGACGGCGATGGCTGGCACCTTGGCGACGCTGTGCTCGCGGATCTTGTAGCCGACCTTCTCGTTGCGCAGATCGACCTCGACCCGCAGGCCGGCGGCGCGGAATTTCGCCGTGACCTCCTTCGCGTAATCGTCGGCTTCGGAGACGATGGTCGTGACCACGGCCTGGACCGGCGACAGCCACATCGGGAAGCGCCCGGCGTAGTTCTCGATCATGATGCCGATGAACCGCTCGAACGAACCGAGGATCGCCCGGTGCAGCATCACGGGACGCTGCTTTGAGCCGTCCTCGGCGATGTACTCGGCGCCGAGCCGTTCAGGCAGCACATAGTCGAGCTGCAGCGTGCCGCAGGTCCATTCCCGGCCGATGGCGTCCTGGACGATGAAGTCCAGCTTGGGCGCGTAGAAGGCCCCGTCCCCCTCGGAGATCACCGGCGTGACGCCGGCCAGGCGCGCGGCCTCGGCCAGCATGCCCTCGGCCTTGTCCCAGAACTCGTCGGACCCGGCGCGGACTTCCGGCCGCGTGGCCAGGGCGATGTATTTCGTCTCCATGCCGAGGTCGGCGTGGATCATCTTCGTCAGGCGGATGAACTGCTCCGTCTCCTCGACGATCTGGTCCTCGCGGCAGAAGATGTGGGCGTCATCCTGGGTGAAGGCGCGCACGCGCATCAGCCCGTGCAGGGCGCCGGACGGCTCGTAGCGGTGACAGGCGCCGAACTCGGCCATGCGCATCGGCAGCTCCTTGTAGGAGCGCTGGCCGACGCCGAAGATCTGCACGTGGCCCGGGCAGTTCATCGGCTTGAGCGACAGGATCTCGCCCTCGACCGTCTCGCAGACGAACATGTTGGGCCGGTACTTGTCCCAGTGGCCGGAGTTCTCCCAGAACGTCCGTTCCAGCACCTGGGGCGTCTTGACCTCGATGTAGCCGGCGGCGTCGAGCCGGCGGCGCATGTAGGCCTCCAGCGTGCGCCACAGCTGCCAGCCCTTGGGGTGCCAGAAGACCATGCCCCGGCCCTCTTCCTGCATGTGGAAGAGCTCCATCGCCCGGCCGATTCGGCGATGGTCGCGCTTCTCCGCCTCCTCGACGCGCAGCAGATAGGCGTCGAGATCGGCCTGGTTGGCCCAGGCGGTGGCGTAGATGCGCTGCAGCTGGGG
>CANJYY010000135.1 GCA_947479185.1 Caulobacteraceae bacterium | reverse complement strand
TCGGCGCGGTGATGGCCCTCGCGGCCGGCCTGGTGAGTCTCTCGAGAACGCCGGAAAGGGCGCGGGCGCGGCGCGGCCTCTAGTCCGGCGCCTTGTCATCCATGGTCCGCAGACGGTCGCGGGCCTGTTTCAGGTCGTCGGCGTAGTGCTCGCCGTCGCCGTACTCGGAGAAGTGGACGTAGCGCGCGTGCGCGCCGAGCACGCGGCGGGCGTGTTTGATCGGGCACCAGTATTGCTCGGTCCGCGCCGCCACCTCGCGCGTGTAGGCCGCCACGCCGTTGCCGTACGAGCAGTAGGCGCAGTTGAGCTTCTCGATGATGTTCAGATAGGCCAGCCCCGACCGGTCGAAGACGATGTACCGGCTGCGCCTGACCCGCGGGATGCCGTAAACGCGAAAGCAGATGGCCTGGTAAGCCGAGACCCACAGGTCCATCACCACGAACGGGATGATCAGCGAATAGATCACCGGCGCGGTCAGCACGACCAGCGGACTGGCCCCCGCCAGGTACTTGCCCAGCCCCTTGCGCAGCGCTTCGTGGCGGCGCTTCACCTCCTCCTCGAAGCGGGCCCGGCCCTGTTCCAGGCCGTAGTCGAGACCGGCGCGGGCCTTGGCGAACTCGACCTCGAGTTCCTGCTCCAGCGCCTGGATCTTCTCCAGGATATCGTCGACCTGCTGTGTCATGGGCCCCGTACGCGCAACGAATCGCCCCCGAGCGGCCGGCTTCGTGCCGCGCCAGCCTGCCCGCCGCCGGCCCGGCCCGCTTTGATCCAGTCGAGATTGTCCCGCGCGGCTTGGGATTTGCGCTTGTCGCCGCCGACGACGCTGGCGACGATGCCGGCAACGAAAAGAAGGGTCGAGGAACCGGGGTGAACCAGTCAGACACCGCGCCGGAGGCCATTCTCGAGCCCGGCCTGCCGATCGTCGATCCGCACCATCACCTGTGGGACCGGCCGTCCCTGCCGCCGCCGCGCCCCGGCGGCCATCCCTTCGAGGACGTGATCCGGCTGACGCCCCGCTACCTCCTCGACGAGCTGCGCGCCGACGCCGGCAGCGGCCACAATGTGACCGCCACGGTCTATGTCCAGTGCGGGGCCTTCTATCGCGCCGACGCGACGCCGGCGCTGGCGCCGGTCGGCGAGGTCGAGTTCGTCAACGGCGTGGCGGCGATGAGCGCCAGCGGGCTCTACGGCCCGTTCCGCGCCTGCGACGGCATCGTCGGCCACGCCGACCTGCTCTTGGGCGATGGCGTCGTTCCGGTGCTGGAGGCCGAGCTGGCGGCCAGCGGCGGACGCTTCAAGGGCATCCGCCACATCACCGCCCAGGACGCCGACCCGGCCGTGCTGGGGCACATGGCCCATACGCCGGCCGGGCTGATGGCCGACAGCGCGTTCCGCACCGGCTTCGGCCGCCTGACGGGCATGGGCCTGACCTACGACGCCTGGGCGCTGGAGCCGCAGCTGCCGGAGGTCATCGATCTCGCCCGCGCCTTCCCGGACGCCGACATCATCCTCGACCACGTCGGCACGCCGCTCGGCATCGGCGCCTACGCCGGCAAGCGCGATGACCGCTACGACACCTGGCTGGGCAACATCCGCGAGCTGGCGAAATCGCCCAAGGTCAGCGTCAAGCTGGGCGGCCTCGGCATGCCCTTCCCCGGCTTCCCGGGCCTCGACGGCGTCAGCCGGCCGTCGTCACAGACCCTGGCCGACCTCTGGCGGCCCTACGTCGAGCCCTGCATCGAAGCCTTCGGCGCCGAGCGCTGCATGTTCGAGAGCAACTTCCCGGTCGACCGCTGGGGCTGCGACTACGCCACCCTGTGGAACGCCTTCAAACGCATCGCCGCCGGCGCGTCGGACGCGGAGAAGGCCTCGCTGTTCTCGGGCACGGCGAAGCGCGTCTACCTGCTGGCGTAGAGCTCGGCCAGCACGGTGGGGGCGAGGCCCGGCAGGTCCTCGGCGATCAGGCCGGGGCCGAAGCGGCGGGCGCAGGCGGCGTGGATCCAGGCCCCGGCGCAGGCGGCCTCGAAACTGTCCATGCCCTGGGCGATCAGGCCGCCGATGAAGCCGGCCAGCACGTCGCCGGACCCGGCCGTGGCCAGCCAGGGCGCGTCGTCGAGGCAGACGGCCGCCCGGTCGTCCGGCGCGGCGATGACCGTGTCCGGGCCCTTCAGCAGCACGATGGCCCCGGCCCGCCGGGCCGCCTCCTGCGCCGCGGCGATGCGGTGGGGGCTGGAGGCCAGCAGTCCGGGGAACAGTCGCTCGAACTCGCCGACATGCGGCGTCAGCACGTCGTCGCGGTCGAGCGCGCTGAACAGGTCCGACGGCTTGTCGCGGAACACGGTGAGCGCGTCGGCGTCCACGACCAGCGCCGCGCCGGTGCGGGCGAGGGCGAACAGGTTTGCCCGGGTCGCGGGGGTGATCCCGGCGGCAGGCCCGATGATCACGGCGTCGGCCCGGCCGGCGGCCTCGGTCAGCGCCTGCTCGTTGTCGAACACGCCCAGCATCACCGCTTCGAGATGGGCGGCGTTGACCTGGGCCGCGGCGGGCGACGACAGCACGGTCACCAGCCCCGCGCCGATGCGCAGACCGCCGCGTGACGCCAGTCGCGCCGCGCCGGTGTGGAAGGCGTCGCCGCTGACCACGGCCAGGGCGCCGCGGGCATGCTTGTGCGAGGCTGCGGTCGGCCAGGGGAATTTGTCCCGCCACAGCGACGGCCGGTTCTCGACAACGTCGGATGCCGTGGGACCGAGGCCGATGTCGGCCACGACCAGTTCGCCACAGGCCGACCGGCCGGGCTCCAGCGCGTGGCCGATCTTGCGCCGGTGGAAGGTCACGGTCAGGTCGGCGCGAAAGGCGGCGTCGCCCAGCACCCGGCCGGTGTCGCCATCGATCCCGCTTGGGACGTCGATGGCCACCACCGGCGTCTTCGCCAGATGCGAGGTCCGCGCCTGGCTGAGGGCCGCGCCCTCGAGCGGACGGCTGAGGCCCGCGCCGAACAGGGCGTCGATGATCAGGTCGGCGGGGCGCTCGACGGCCGCCAGCGGCAGGGTCTCGCCGCGCCAGCGGGCGGCGACGGCCCTGGCGTCGGGCGTCGTCGGCGGCGCCAGGGCCTCAACCCACACCGGCCAGCCGCGCCGCTTGAGCACCCGGGCGACCATATAGCCGTCGCCGCCGTTGTTGCCGGGGCCGCACAACACCACGGTGCGGCAGGGGCGGTAGCGCTGGCGAATGGCCTCGGCCACCGCCCTGCCCGCCTGCTCCATCAGTTTCACGCCGGAGGTCCCGTCGGCGATCGCGGCCTGATCGGCCGCCGTCATCGCCTCGACTGTCAGAATTTCCGGCGCCGTACCCAAAGCCTGCCCTCTAGAGAACCTGGGTGGAAGCTTCGCGCCCCTTGGCGATCAGGATCAAGCCGTCATCGACAGCGTCGAACACCTGGATGGAACAATGGTCGGGCCGGAAGCCCATGACCAGATCGTCCCCCGTGGCCGTGGAGACCGCCGCGTTGATCGCGACATAGTGGCTGAACACCGCCGCGCCGGGGTAGCCGGCGACGGCCGCCGCGACCCCGCGCCGCCAGACGTCATAGTCGAGGTCGCCCTCGATCTCCTGCCAGCGGCCGCCGAACGCGGCGCGCAGCCAGGCGCCGCGATCGTCATGGCTGACGGCCTTCGGGGTCGGGATCTCGCCGACCATCGGGTCAATGATGAGTTCAACGCCGAGCGCCGTGGCGAACGGGGCCGCCGTCTCGCGACACCGGCGCAGCGGCGAGCTGATCACCCGCGTCGGCCGCTCGGCCTCCGGCAGCGCCAGCAGCGCCTCGGCCGCCGACCGCGCCTGCTCCCGCCCGGTCTCGTCGAGCCCAGGATCATCGTCGTGGTCGCCCCAGGTGGCCGAGGGCTTGCCGTGGCGGATCATGTAGGTGCGCATCTGGTCCCTCCAGCGGGGACATGCACTTCAGTGCGTGTCCCCATCAGCTTCGAAGCGGCAAGGGACACGCACTGAAGTGCATGTCCCCGTCCGTCAATCCGGAACGAACAGGTTCCGCTTGCCGTCCGGATGCCGACCGACCACGCCCGAACGCCCGACGCCCTCGCGGGCCTCGAGATCCTTCAGGGTCGCCTCGTCGTCCGGGGTCACGGCGATGAAGCGGCGGTCGTGGCTGTCGCGGCCGAAGACGATGCCCATGTGATAGCCGTCGCGGGTGTGCACCACGGTGTAGGCCTCGATGGTCGCCGGGCCTTCCGGATGCTCGACGATCGTCGGGTGCGGAAGGGCGTCGATCTGGCGCTGGATGACGGCGGGGTCTTCCCGCTCCCAGACCCCTTCGACGGGCGTGGTCGAATAGATGCCGGTCGACTGCTTGGTCAGGTACCAGCCGTTGGCCGTGCAAAGGCCCCAGCTGCCGGGATGGTCGCGCAGCTTGCCGATCATCGTGGCGATCGAGTGCATGGCGTAGTTGTTGCCCGGTCCGCCCATGTAGGGCAGCCCCCCGGTGACGGTCAGGCCGCGCGGATCATCGAGCGACAGGCCCAGCTCCTCGGCCCCGACCTCGACCGCGATCGGGAAGCAGGAATAGAGGTCGATGTAGGTCAGGTCTTCCGGACCGATGCGGGCCATCTCGAACGCCCGCTTGCCGGTCAGGCGCATCGCCGGGCTGGAGTGGAAGTCCTGACGGTCCGACGGATACCAGAGGTCCGACGCGTCGGCGCAGCCGTGCAGATAGACCCACTTGCTCTCGGGGATGCCCAGTTCGCGCGCCTTGCGCACGCTGGCGATGATCACGCCGGCGGACTGGTCCACCTCCATGATGGCGTTGAGGTATTTCGGATAGGGGAAGCTGATCATCCGGTTCTGGTCGGTGACCGTGATGACTTCCTCTTCACTGCGCTCGGTCGGGAACCAGGCGTGCGGGTTGGCCGAGGCGACCTTGCTGAACGGCGCGAACAGTTTGCCGAGGCGCTTCTGGTGATCCTCGATCGAGCGGCCGTCGCGGGCCCGCAGGGCATTCTCGAACATCGGATAGACGTTGATCGGCCGGTTCAGGCCGTGGGCGTTTTCCTGCGGCGTCGTGCCGGGGCGCGGATCGCCCATCCGCTTCGGCTCGTCCTCGACGGCATAGGGGTCTTCCCAGCCGGCGAAGCCCTTGCCGCCCTTGAGCCGCTTCATCAGCGAGCCGAGGAACTCGGCGCCGAGCGCGATGGTCAGTTCGTTCTCGCCGCGGGCGATGCGCTCGCAAAGGGTGTTGACCAGCTGCTGGGGGCTGTTGCCGCCCATGTGGGTATAGATTTCGAAGCTCGGATCGGCGCCGACAGATTTGGCGAAGCTGGCCGGCGGGTTCTTCAGGCGCGGGAACGGCAGCTGCTGGAAACCGCCGGGTGCGTCGATGGTGAAGCCGACCACGGCGACGCCATCCAGTTGCGAAAGGGCGCCCTCGGGCAGTCCGGCGTCGATGGCGGCGCGATCCGCCGCGATCTTGAGCAGATCGAGCGGGGACGGCGATGTGTCCGCCTGACCCCGGTACGTGAATTGACCCACTCCGATGATCACCGGTGTATCGTCGCGCATCGTTCCGCTCCCTTCAGCGTACATTTCGGTCTCGGTAGCGCCCTGCCCCGAGGTCATCCAAGGCCTTTGGCGCATTGCTCTTGTATTGGGCGCCGGGCGCCTGTTTGATGGGCGCTCCATCCTTTACGCTGCGCTGCAACGCACGTGCGGAGCGACGGCTCTTGAACCGTCGCAAAGCCCCGTGCTCCGTCGCGCAAAATGCGCCACAGAGGCCCGCATGAAGAAGATTGAAGCGATCATCAAGCCGTTCAAGCTCGATGAAGTGAAGGAAGCGCTCCAGGAGCTCGGCGTGCAGGGCATGACCGTGCTCGAGGCCAAGGGCTACGGGCGCCAGAAGGGCCACACGGAACTGTATCGCGGCGCCGAGTACGTCGTGGACTTCCTGCCCAAGATCAAGGTCGAGGTCGTGGTCTCCGATGACCAGCTGGCCGGCGCCCTCGAGGCCATCCAGACCGCGGCCCGCACCGGCCGCATCGGCGATGGCAAGATTTTCGTGTCCGAAGTCATGGACGTCGTTCGCATCCGCACGGGTGAGAGCGGCGCGGCTGCGGTCTGATCACCTCAAACCAATAACGTTTCAGCACCATCAGCTCAGGGGATAGGGCACATGGCCAAGGCCAAAGACATTCTGGCGATGATCAAGGAGAAGGACGTCAAATACGTCGACGTCCGCTTCACCGACATTCGCGGCAAGATGCAGCACGTCACGTTCGACATCGACCTCGTCGATGACGACTTCCTCGAAGACGGCACCATGTTCGACGGCTCGTCGATCGCCGGCTGGAAGGCCATCAACGAGTCGGACATGAAGCTGCGTCCGGACCTGTCGAGCGCCTACATCGACCCCTTCTACCAGCAGACCACGCTGTGCCTGTTCTGCGACGTGGTGAACCCGGACACGGGCACCCCCTATAACCGCGACCCGCGCTCGATGGCCAAGACGGCCCTCGCCTACGTGAAGGCCTCGGGCATCGGCGACACCGTCTACTTCGGCCCGGAAGCCGAGTTCTTCATCTTCGACGACGTGAAGTGGTCCACCGACCCGCACAACACCGGCTACAGCTACGACTCCACCGAACTGCCGGTGAATACGGGCCGCAGCTACGCCGAGGGCAACATGGGCCACCGCCCGGGTCCCAAGGGCGGCTACTTCCCGCTGAACCCGGTCGACAGCGCCCAGGACCTGCGCGGCGAAATGCTGGCCGTCATGGGCGAGCTCGGCATGAAGCCGGAAAAGCACCACCACGAAGTGGCGCCCGCGCAGCATGAGCTGGGCCTGAAGTTCGACACCATGGTCGTGATGGCCGACCGCATGCAGCTCTACAAGTACGTGATCCACAACGTGGCCCACGCCTACGGCAAGACGGCGACCTTCATGGCCAAGCCGATGTTCGCCGACAACGGCTCAGGCATGCACGTGCACCAGTCGATCTGGGGCGACGGCAAGCCGCTG
>CANJYY010000134.1 GCA_947479185.1 Caulobacteraceae bacterium | reverse complement strand
GGCTTGAGGCCGGCCGCGCTGGCCGTGGCCGCGCGCAGGGCGGCGATGGCCGGGGCCGAGGAGTCCGCCGCCAGCACCGGAGCGACCATCGCCAGCCGGAAGGTGAAGGTGCCAACGCCGCAGTAGAGGTCGGCGACGCGGTTCGCGCCGGTGACCGCCTCGACGGCGAAAGCGGCCATGGCCGCCTCAGCCTGCGGGACCGCCTGCAGGAAGGCGCCGGCCGGCAGGGCTACCGTGGCGGGGCCCAGCCGGACCATCGGCAGGCGGGCCTGGTAGACCATCTCGCCGGCCAGGGTGACGCGGGCCATGTCGCCGGCCGAGGCGGCCTCGGCCGCCCGCATGCGGGCGTCGGCGGACAGGCCGCCGCTCTTGCGCTCGACGCCGGTGACGTCGACGTCGAGGCCGGTCGCCGTAAGCGTCACGTGCAGGGTCGGAGCGGATTTGGGGTGCTCGAGGAACGGACGGGCCAGGGCGCGCAGCGCCGGCAGGGCCGCGACGAGGCGCGGATCGGCGATGACGCAGGTCTCGATATCGACCAGCGACCAGCTGCGCCGCTCCTTGAAGCCCAGCTTGACCCCGCCCTTGCCGCCGCGGGCATGCAGGGCCAGCCGCCGGCGCGAGCCGGGCGGCGAGGCGAAGGTCGGCAGGATCTCGGTCTCGATATGCTCATGGCTGAGCGCGGTGCGGACCAGATCGCCCTTCCAGGCCAGATAGGGCGCTGACGCCCAGTGCTGCAGCGAACAGCCGCCGCAGGTCCCGAAGTGCGGACAGGGCGGCGTCACCCGGTCCGGGCTGGCGGTGACGATCTCGACCACCTCGACCCGCTGGCCGTCGCGATGGCCGCGCACGGTCTCGCCGCCCAGCGTCAGGGGTACGAACAATGGCCCCGGCGCCAGGCCGTCGCCCTGGGCGCCCACGCCTGTGACGGAAATGTCGATCAGATCGGCCAACGAAGTCTCCAACGGAACCTGGAAGCACCCGATACCATTGTTGCGGGGTCAGAGGGCGGCCAATCGGTCCGCTCCATGAACGAAGATGAACGGGCCGCTCAACGGCTGTTCAGGTTGGCGCCGCCATCTTCTCAACATCAACGGCGGGGAAACTCGCCTCAGAAGCGAAGGGAGCGTGTCATGCGCACCATTCTGTCCCTCACCGCCGCGATCGCGATCGCGGCTCCGGTCTTCATGGCCCCGACCTTCGCCGACGCCCAGTCGGCGCGCTCGTACGGCCGCGGCGACGTCTGCAGCTATCAGCGCAAACAGGCCGGCAACCGGGGCACCGTCACCGGCGCCCTGATCGGCGGCGTGCTGGGCGCGGCTGTCGGCGCCGACGGCAACAAGACCGAAGGCGCCCTGCTGGGCGGCACGGTCGGCGCGGTCGCCGGCAACCAGATCGCCAAGCGCAACTTCCAGTGCGCCAACTATCCGCGGCGCGTCAGCGCCCGCAGCGGCAGCTGCAAGTGGGTGCAGGAGTATTACAGCGGCCGTTGGCACGGCTTTGAAGTGTGCCGTGGTCGCGACGGCACGTGGCGGCCGAGCGGCCGGGGCTGACCCCCGCCCCTCGACCGCTCCTCATTGTTGAAATCCAGGGAGAGCACTCCATGACGACCCGTTCCAGACTGACCCGCGGCGCCGCCGGTCTCGCGGCCATGACCATGGTCGCCGGCCTGGCGCTGGCTCCGACCTTCGCGTCGGCCCAGCAATATCCGTATCCGTCGAGCGCCGGCGGCTACGGCGACGGTTACCGCTATGACGCCTGCCAGCGTGAGCGGACCAACCGTGGAACGGGCGGCGCCCTTGTCGGCGCCGGTCTGGGGGCCCTCGCCGGCTCGAACGTCGCCGCGCGCGGCAACCGCACCGAAGGCGCCGTGCTCGGCGGCATCCTCGGCGCGGTGGTCGGGGCCAAGGTCGGCAAGAGCGCGGCGGCCTGCCAGCCGGGCCAGCCGGACTCCTACCAGCGGGGTTACGCCCCGCCCCCGCCGCAGGATGGCTACTACGGCTACCAGGACGGCTACCAGCAGGGCGCCTATGACGACAGCGACGGCTATGGCGACGACGGCTACGACGGCGCCTATGCCCGCCCCGTCGCCGACGGTCCGTCGGCCGATGGCTGCACCCTGGCCGAAAGCCCGATCTACCTGCCGGACGGCAGCGTCCAGAAGCGCTTCGTGCGCGTCTGCCGCGACTCCCGCGGTCGGTATCAGGTCGTCGACTAGGGTTGGTCGACAGCCTCTGTGAGGAAGGGCCGTCCGCTCACCGCGGGCGGCCTTTTCCTTGTCCTCACCGCTTCCGCGCCCACAGCAGGAACTCGGCGTTGCCGTCGCCGCCGGTGATCGGGCTGTCGGCGGTCTCTCGAACCGTCCAGCCCTGCTCTTCCAGCCAGATAGCCACGTCATCCAGCGTCTCGCGGCGCACCGCCTCGTCCTTGACGATGCCGCCCTTGCCGACGCGGTCGCGGCCGGCCTCGAACTGGGGTTTGACCAGGGCCACGAGGTCGGCGCCCGGCCCGGCCAGCGCCAGCGCCGCCGGCAGGGCCTTGGCCAGGCTGATGAAGCTGACGTCGGTGACGATCAGGTCCGGCGCCTGGGGGATCAAGGCCGCGTCCAGCGTGCGGGCGTCCGTGCCCGACAGCTCGACCACGCGCGGATCGCCGGCCAGCGCCCCGTGCAGCTGGTCCCGGCCGACGTCGACAGCATAGACCCGCGCAGCGCCCCGGCTCAGACAGACCTGGGTGAACCCGCCCGTCGAGGCGCCGACATCGAGCGCCACCCGCCCCTCGACCGGAACCGGCCACAGTGTCAGGGCGTGATCGAGCTTCAGCCCGCCGCGCCCGACCCAGGGATGGGCGGCCCCGGCGGTGATCACGGCGTCTTCGTCGACCGCTTCGGACGGCTTGGCCACGACCCGGCCGCCCACCGTCACCCGCCCCGCCGCGATCGCCGCCTGGGCCCGCGCGCGACTGTCGAACAGGCCGCGTTCGACGAGGAGAAGGTCTATGCGCTGACGCGTCGCCAACGCTACGACCGCACCCTCGGCACGGCGTCGAGCCAGCGGGCGTAGGCGGTCTCGCGCCTGTGGCTGTCCTTCGTCGGGGTCAGCAGTTCGGCGTCCGGGCGGGCCGAGGCGGCCTCTTCCACCGAGCTGAAGAGGCCCGCGCCGAGGCCGGCGAACAGGGCCGCGCCGAGCGCCGTGGTCTCCTGGTAGCTGGCGCGGCGAACCGGGAAGCCGGTCAGGTCGGCCAGCCGCTGCGAGAACCACGGGCTCTGCGACATGCCGCCGTCGATGCGCAGTTCCGCGCCGTCGCCGAAGGCGTGCGGGGCGTCGGCGCGCATGGCCTCGATCAGGTCGCGGGTCTGAAGGGCGCAGGCGTCGAACGTGGCGGCGGTGATCTCGGCCAGGCCGGAGTCGCGGGTCAGGCCGAAGATGCCGCCGCGGGCGCCCGCGTCCCACCAGGGGGCGCCGAGACCCGTGAAGGCCGGCACGACGACCACGCCGCTGTCAGGTTTGGCCGTCTTCGCCAGCGACTCCGCCGCGCGGGGACCGCCGGCCAGACCGAGCCCTTCGTTGAGCCACTGGATCGCCGCGCCGGCGACGAAGATCGAGCCCTCGAGCGCGTAGGTCGTCTGACCGTTCAACCGCGCGGCCACCGTGGTCAACAGCCGCGAGCGGCTGAGCGCCTTCCGGGTCCCGGTGTTGAGCAGCATGAAACAGCCGGTGCCGTAGGTGGCCTTCATCTCGCCGGGGTGGACGCAGCCCTGGCCCATCAGCGCCGCCTGCTGGTCGCCGGCCACGCCGCGGATCGGCACGGCGCGGCCGAGGATCGCCGGATCGGTCTCGCCATAGTCCGCCGCGCAGTCGAGCACCGTCGGCAACAGGGAGGCCGGGACCTCAAACAGTTCGAGCATCTCGTCGGACCAGCGCTGGGCGCCGATATCGAACAGCAGGGTGCGCGAGGCGTTGGTGGCGTCGGTGGCGTGGACCTTGCCGCCGGTCAGCTTCCAGATCAGCCAGCAGTCCATGGTGCCGCAGAGCAGCTCGCCCCGCTCGGCCCGGGCCCGGGCGCCGTCGACGTTGTCGAGCAGCCAGGCGATCTTGGTGCCGGAGAAATAGGGATCGAGCAGCAGCCCGGTGACCTCGGTGACCCGCTCCTCGGCGCCGATCTTGACCAGCCGCTCGCAGGTGGCGGCCGTGCGGCGGTCCTGCCAGACGATCGCCGGATGAATCGGCCGGCCCGTGGCCTTGTCCCAGATGACCACCGTCTCGCGCTGGTTGGTGATGCCGATGGCGGCGATGTCCGCCGCCGGACGGCCGCAGGTCTCGACCGCCTCGCGCAGCACGGCCACGGCCGCGTTCCAGATTTCCTCGGCGTCGTGCTCGACCCAGCCATCGTGCGGATAGCTCTGGCGCAGCGGCCGACTGCCCTCGCCCAGAGCATGGCCGTGAACGTCGAAGGCAATCGCCCGCGTGCTGGTCGTTCCCTGGTCAAGCGCCAGAATCACCGGATCCGCCATACGATTCGACTCCCCTGCCGATCTTGCAGTCGTTTAAGCATGTTTTCACGGGGGAGGAGCAGGATCATGCTTCAGCCCGACTGTCGGGACGGGGCCCCACGTGACCATCGCTGTCGAAGCCGCCGATCTGCTGCTGCTGGCCAAGAGCCGGCATCCGGTGGACCGTGAGCGCCTGCTGGATGCGATCGTCGGCCTGTGCGACCGCGCCGAAATCGATGAAGTCGCCCAGCCGCAGGTCCGTGAGCTGGTCGGCGGTGTGTTCATGGCGCTCGTCGCCGAGGCCGAACGGGACATCCGCCGACGGCTGGCCGAGAAGATCGCCCCCGCCGCCTGGGTTCCGCCGGCCCTGGTCAATGTGCTGGCGCTGGACGAGATCGAAATCGCCGGCCCGATCATCGCCGCCAGCCCGGTGCTGCAGGATCACGACCTGATCCGCCTGCTGGTGGAATCGACGCTGGACCACCAGATCGCCATCGCCCGCCGCGGACGCCTCGGCGCGCCGGTGGTCGAGGCCATTCTGCAGCAGAGCGAGCCGGCCGTGCTGACCGCCCTCGCCGGCAACGACACCGCCGATGTCACGACCTCGGCAATGGAACGGCTGGTCGACCAGGCGCGCGGCGTCGCCGCCCTGCGCACGCCGCTGGCGCGGCATCCGCGGCTGTCCTCGGACATGGCCCAGAAACTCTACATCTGGGTCGGCCAGTCGCTGCGCGCCTCGCTGGTCGAGCGGTTCAGGCTGGACGCCCCAGCGCTCGACGCCGCCCTGGCAGAGACCATTCGCGAAGCCCACGCGGCGGTGGAGGGCCCGCCGCCGGCGCGGTCGCGGGTGGACGCCGAACAAGAGGCGCTCGAACGCCGGCTGGTCGAAAAGCTCAATGACGCGGGGCAGCTTCGCCCCAGCTTCCTGCTGCGCGCGTTGCGCGAGGGCCGCCTGACCCTGTTCATCACAGCCCTGTCACGCCTCGGCACGTTCGAGGTCGATCACATCCGGCGGGCCATCGACAGCGACCGGCCCGAACTGCTGGCCCTGGCCTGCGCCGCCATCGGCGTGGATCGCGGCGCCTTCCCGACGATTCTCGACGCCGTTCGCAATCTCAACCAGGGCCGCCCTGGCGGCGGGGCCGAGGCCGGGCGACGGGCGACCGGCGCGTTCGGGCCGTTCGACGCCGACATCGCCGGCGTGGCCTTCCGCAGGGCCGTCGCCACCGTTTGACAAGGCCGGCGGCATAAGGCCTTGCTCGCCGCGACATGTTCAACGCCCGCCCCAACACCTCCCGCGTGACCTTCCTCGCCAGCGACCGGCCGGAGGCGCAGGAGGCGCGCGACCGCCTGATCGCCCGCTACGGCGACGCCGGCGAGAGCGCCCAGGTGATTGTCGCCCTCGGCGGCGACGGCTTCATGCTGGAAACCCTGCACGGGGCGCTGGCCGACGGAAAGCCGATCTACGGCATGAACCGGGGCTCGGTCGGGTTCCTGATGAATGAATACAGCGAGGACGGCCTGCTGGAGCGGATCAGCGCCGCCGAGCGGGCCGTGATCCACCCGCTGGCCATGGTCGCCATCGACTCCAAGCGCAAACACCACCGGGCGCTGGCGATCAACGAGGTGTCCCTGCTGCGCCAGACGCGCCAGACGGCCAAGCTGCGCATCTCCATCGACGGCAAGGTGCGCATGGGCGAACTGGTCTGCGACGGCGCGCTGGTCGCGACCCCGGCCGGATCGACGGCCTACAACCTGTCGGCCCACGGCCCGATCATCCCGATCGACGCACGCGTCATGGCCCTGACCCCGATCAGCGCCTTCCGGCCCCGACGCTGGCGCGGCGCCCTGCTGGCGCACACCGCGCGCGTGACCTTCGAGGTGCTGGAAGCCGACAAACGCCCGGTCAGCGCCGTGGCCGACAACGTCGAGATCCGCGACGTGGTCGAGGTCCATGTGTCCGAGGATCGCGCCGTCAGCTTGTCGATGCTGTTCGACGCCGGCCGCAGTCTGGAAGAGCGTGTTCTGGCGGAACAGTTTTCCGCCTGATGCGACCGCTTGTCGCGGCGGCCCGAAATCGCGGTCTCACCCGTTGTTAACTCCCTTCGCCTAGCGTCGTGGCTGTAGAACGCCAAGGGAGGCGACGCGTGAGCGACAATCCGACCGTCCAGTATATCCATGCCCCGAACACCCTGCGCCTCAAGGTGGGCGGACGGCTGGGCGGCATTGACCCCGCGGCGATCGCCAAGGCGGAGGCCGCGCTGAAGAGCCTGTCGGGCAATTTCAGCGAATGGCTCAATGATGAACTGGTCAAGCTCGAGGCCGCGCGCCAGCGCGTTCGCACCGAGGGCCTGACCAAGGAGACGGCGGAAGCGCTGTATCTGCGCGCGCACGACCTGAAGGGCCTGGGCGCGACCTATGAATTCCCGATCGTCACCCGCATCGCCGGGTCGCTGTGCAAGCTGATCGACGATCCCGAGACCCGCCTGGACGCGCCGATGTTCCTCGTCGACGCCCATATCGACGGCATCAAGGCGGCGGTCCGCGGC
>CANJYY010000133.1 GCA_947479185.1 Caulobacteraceae bacterium | reverse complement strand
GCCGCCGGCGACATAGCCTTTGCTGTCAAAGACGGCGTAGTTGACGATCGTGGCCCCGGTGGCCTCGCCATAGCGGGCGCCGGCGATCGTTCCGGCCGTGTGCGAGCCGTGAGCGTCATAGGACGCGTAGACGCCGGTGTTGAGCAGAAGATTGCTGCATCGGCCGGCCAGGTCCTTGTTCCGGCAATCGGCCCGGCCGTCGTAGAGGCCGACGATGACCCCCGCGCCACCCTTGGCGCTGGTGACGATGTTGGGCGTCAGCTTGATCAGGGCCCATTCAGCGGCGTTGGGATTTGTCGCCGGGAACACCGTCTGGCCCATGGCCGAGACGGGAGCGGCCAGACCAACCGAACACACCGCCGCAAAAAACATTCCGCGCGTCACTGGAACCCCTCCCCGGAAATCAGGTGAGAGATCTACAGCGGCATAGTTTTGAAGCCGTTTTCGATAGCAGTTAAAGCGAAATTAATTTGAGTTGTTTCAAAACGAGATATCACAATCACATCAAGCTTGAAGTATAACTCTCCACCTTCATTGATATACTCGAACCGGGTGATCGGGCGTCGTCTTCGCATCGGCCGCGGGTTGGCCAGGGGCCGTCCGCAGGCGCTGCTGCCCCTCTAGAAGCCCCGGGCGTCGAGCCAGCCGGTGACAGCCGCCACCGCCTGCGGCAGCAGTTCGGGCCGGTCGATGTAGTAGTGGTCGGCGTCCTTGACCTCGACGAAGGTCTTGTCGGCCGAGCCCAGCGCCTCATAGAGCCGTGCGGCGTGGCTGGGGGTGCAGGCGAGGTCGGCGGTGTTGCTGATGACCAGCGTCGGGCAGGTCACGTTGGCGGCGTTCTTCAGGCCGTGGGCGCGGCTCTCGTCATAGCTCCACTGCGACAGCCACGAGCGCAGGGTGGTGAAGCGGCCGAGCCCCACGGGCCCGTCGTTCACGATCCGCGGATCGCCGAGGTAGCAGGTGTAGGGCTTGCGGTCGGACGGGTCCTGGGTCGGGTCGGTCCAGCGTACGTCGCTCATGGTGCCGTAGACGACGAACGGCCGCTCCATGTCCGGGTCGGTCTTCTTCAACTCGGCGAGAGTGGCCTTCACCCGGGCGGTGATGCGGCGGTTGCGGGCGATCTGGGCCGCGCGGAAACGGGCGACGAATTCGGGGCTGTAGGGCGGCTGGTTCGGGCAGGCCGGATCGTAGATGTTGAGCGCGACGTCGCGCTCGAACGGCTTGTCCTCATCGAGGATCGAGGGGTCCATCCACTCGGTCATGGTCACCGAGCGGCTGATGTGGGCGGCCAGCAGCATGATGCCGTCGGCCGGCTGCAGGTTGGCCGCGGCCAGGTCGATCGGGTCGCCCGCCGGGGTCTCGGTGATCGTCGGATTGACCGCCTGCTCCTGGTAGAACATCGACAGCGACCCGCCGCCGGACCAGCCGCCGAGCACGACCTTCTCGTAGCCGAAGCGCTTCTTCAGGTCGGTGATGCAGGCGCCGAGATCGGTGACGCACTTCTCGAGGATCAGGGCCGTGTCGTTCCCGCGGTAGCGCGGGTTGCAGTAGATGACGTGCCGGCCGGCGTGGGCCAGGGCCGTGACCAGCGGCAGGAACGAGCCGCCGCCGATCGGGTGGCTGAACAGGATGACGGTCTTCGACTCACCCTCGGCCGGGCGGATGCGCATGCACTCGACGAACACCCGCCCCTCGGGCCCGCCGTAGGTCTCCTTGAGCCGGCTCGCCTCGGCGTAGGCAAAGCCGTAGGGCTCGCGAACGATGCTCATGGAATCCTCCCGGAGGGCGCCGCCGCTTGCCGCGGACGGTCATTTCTGATTTCTAAGTCAGGAATTCGGACGAAGGAGTCAAGGCGCGTGGCGGAAGCGGCGACGACAGTTCCGGTCGGCAAGGGCGGACGCACCGCCGCGCGGATCCGTGACGTGGCGCTGGAGATGTTCTCGCGGCTGGGCTTCGAGCGGGTGATGATGGCCGGGATCGCCGCCGGCGCCGGCGTGTCCCAGGCCACCCTGCACTACCATTTCCAGGACAAGGCCCAGCTGTGGCGGGCGGCCATGCTGCACCTGAGCGCGCTGATCAGCGCCGAGGAGCGGCGGCTGGAGGCGACGGCGGATCTGTCGTCCGTGGCGCAACTGCGCGAGGCCATGCGGCTGTTCCTGCGCATCAGCTGGAAACACCCGGCGCTGGGACGGATCATCGCGCTGGAGGGCATGGCCGGCGGCGAGCGGCTGGCCTGGCTCGACTCGCACCTGACCGGCCCGCGCAACCGGCGGCTGGTGGCCATCGTGCGCGCGGCCATCGCCGCCGGCGAGCTGAAGCCCTTCCCGGCCGAGCAGCTGGTGATCACCCTGCAGGCCGCCGGCGTGGGGGTGATCAACCTGGCCCCGATGATCCAGCAGAGCTTCGGCATCGACCCTGCCAGCCCCGAGGCCCGGCAGGCCCACGAGACGATGATCCTCGACGCCCTTCTGGGCGGTCTGATGATCCAACCAGAACAGACCTGAACGAGGAAACCGCCATGACCCAGCAGCCGTCCGGCATTCACCACCTGGCCTTCATGGCCGGGGACATCAAGAAGCACATCGCCTTCTTCTCGGAGGTCATGGGCTGCCCGCTTGTGGCGCTGTTCGACATGCACGGCGTGCCGGGCGGGCTGCACGCCTTCCTGAAGATGAACGAGCACAGCTACTTCTCGATCGTCCAGTTGCCCGACGTCGACAAGATCCCGGCCCAGTTGGGCGTGACCCACGCCGGCAGCGGCGCCCTGCCCAGCGCGGCGGGCACGCTGCAGCACCTGGCGTTCCGGGCCGACAGCGAGGCCGACCTGATCGGCCTGCGCGACCGTATCCGCAGCCATGGCGTCAACGTCATCGGCCCGATCGACCACGGCATGTGCAAGTCGATCTACTTCGCCGGTCCCGACCAGATGACCCTGGAGGTCGCGACCCCGACCGGCGGGATGGACCCGGCCCTGTGGATCGACCCGGCGGTGCTGGCCAAGGCCGGCATCAACGACGCCGAGGCCGAGCGCTTCAAGGCGCCCGCCGCCTACACCGGCCCCAGCCCCGTGCCGCAGCCGCCCTATGACGAGAGCAAGCCGCACATGGCCTATCCGAAGGACGCCTATCTGAAGATGCTGCAGATTCCCGACGAGATGCTGACGGCCGGGGCGTCCTACACCGAGACGCCCGTGAAGGCTCACGCCTGAGCCGGCTCGACATCAGCGACCTGGCGGCGCGTATCGCCGCCGGGGCCTCGCCCGGGGCGGTGCGGGTGGTCGGGCTGACCGGCTCGGTCGCGGCCGGCAAGAGCACGCTGGCGAACGCCCTGAAGGCGGCGCTGGAACCGGGCCTGACGGTTGAGGTCGTCTCGACAGACGGCTTCCTGTGGCCCAACGCCGTGCTGGTCGAGCGCGGGACGCTGATGCGCAAGGGCTATCCGGAGACCTACGACCAGGGCGGCCTGGCGGCCGCCGTGGCGACCCTGCGCACGGGGCCGGCGGTGTTCCCCGGCTATTCGCATGTCATCTACGACATCGACCCGTCCCTGAGCCGGACCGTCGCGCCGCCGGACATCCTGATCCTCGAGGGGCTAGGCCTGGCGGACAAGGCGGCCGGCCTCGACCTGCTGGTCTATCTCGACGCCGGGGAGGCGGATCTGGAGGACTGGTTCGCGCGGCGGTTCGTGGACTTCTGGCGCGCGGCCGAGCACGATCCGGCGTCGTTCTACGCCCGCTTCCGGGCCATGACAGAGCCGGAGGCCGAGGCCTTCGCCCGGAGCATGGTCTGGGGACAGATGAACCTGCCCAATCTGCGCGAGCACATCATCCTGGCGCGGGACGCGGCGGACATCGTGGTGCGCAAGCTCTCGGATCACAGCCTGTGGCTGGCGGACCCGGGCGGCTGACCTCTTGAGATGCTCCCCTCCGGGGGCGCTGTCCGCGAAGCGGACTGAAGGAGGCTCTTGCCGCGCCACCGGCGCCGCCCCCCCGTCCCTGCTTCGCCTTCGGCTACGCAGGGCCGCCTCCCCAAGAGGGGAGGATCCTTGAACTACTTCCCGCCGCTGACGGTGATTTCCTTGATCAGCGCCTGGACCTGGGCCTTGCCGCCGGCGGCCCAGACCACCTTGAGGTGGGCCAGGGTGCGCGCGGCCGCGTCATCGAAACGCCAGTCGCAGGTGTCGAAACGGCAGTTGTCGAACACCGGCGGCTTGCCGCCGCTGAAGACCATCCGGCAGTCGCGGAATTCGCAATCGGCGAAGACCTCGCCGTCCAGCGGAACGGTCTCGAGATTGAAGATGGTCGCGGTCTGCATGTCTGTCTCTATTCGTCGTCGTCGGCCGGCGTCGGCTCTTCCGGCTGGCCGGATTCGCGGGCGCGCCGCTTGGCTTCAGCCTTTTCGGCGGCCTTCACCGCCTTGAGGCGTTCGCGTTCACTGCGTTCGAAATTGTAGTTGGGCTTGCGGGCCATGGCGGCGCACTCCGTCAGGGTCAGGGGCTATTGCCGGGCCTTGCGGGCGGCGTATTTGGCGTCGCGGGCGGCCTTCTGCTCGGCCTTGGTCAGGGCCTTGCGTTCCTTGCGCTCGCCGCGGCGGGCGTCGAGATCGGCCTCGGCGCGGGCGGCTTCGGCAAGGCGCGCTGCCTCTTCGGCGTCGGCCACAGCCTGCTTGGCGGCGGCCTTGGCGACAGCGCGTTCATCGCGGACCCGTTCGAGCTCGGCCGCCTTCATGGCGGCGCGCTCGGCGAACAGGGGATCGGTGACGGTCGCCTTCGGCTTCATCTTGGCCAGAAGGGCCTGCTTGGCTTCAGCGGCGGTCTTGAGCCGATCCGCGAAGCCGGTCTTGAGAATATCGTTCATGTGTCTTTCGGACGTGCGGGCGCGAGCGGCCGGACTATTCGGTCGGGGTCGGAGGCTCGGGCGGCGTCGGGGGCTCGGTCGGCGTCGGAGTGTCGAGCGGCGGCTTGAAGGTGGCGGCGCAGATCGCTTCCAGATGCTTGCGGATCGAACGGGCCGCCAGCAGGGCGTCAACCGCCCGACAGCCTTCCGCCTTCAGTCGGTCCTTGAGGACATCGACATCACGGAACTGGCCGGACCGGGCCAAGGCGTAAGCGCGTTGAACAGTGGACATGGTCTTGATCTGCTTGAGGACGCGCGGGCCGGGTCAGGCGCCGCACGATCAAAATGTCGGAGAGGAACGAGGGAGGCCCGGAACCCGATCCGAAGACCAAGTGTATAGAGCAACCGAACCAGAACGAAATTCGACTTTGCCTTCATAGGGCAAAAGGCCGTTGCGCGCCACTTAATAACAGAGAGACCGCCGACACGTCTCCGGAGACCCGTTCCGGGCGTCTGGATTTCCTCAATGATTCTGGGACCTCGGGCGGTAGCGGGCCCGGCGGCGGAAACCCTTTGTCGCACCCGCAGATGCTGTTCCGGCCGGCCCTCAGGCCCGCGACCAGCCGCTGCCTTCGAGATCCAGGCCCTTCGCCACCTCCCGCACGTCCGGCGAGAAGTCTTCCATCTCCTGGATGCGGCGGATCTCGATGACCTCGTTCTCCCGGGCCGGACAGCGAGCCGCCCAGGCCGCGGCCTCCTCAAGCGAGGCGACCTCGATGATCCAGAAGCCACCCAGCGCCTCCTTCGACTCGGCGAACGGACCGTCGGTGATCAGGGGCTTTCCGCCCGCGAACGACACCCGCTTGCCGACCGCCGGCGGATGCAGGCCCTCGGCGCTGCGCAGGATGCCGGCGTCCACCAGCGACTGGTTGTAGGCCATCATCTTCTCGACCGCGTCGACCGGCAGCACGAGCTCGGGGCCGGCCGTCTCGTAGCCGCCGGGGATCATCAGCAGCATGAAGCGCATGGTCGGTCTCCTTGATGAGGGCGTCTCGACAGGATGACGAACGGCCGGGGGTGATCCCGACACTCGCGCCGGAGACAGGCTAGCGCAGCTGGCGGCGGTACAGCGCGAGGATCCGCTCCCAGTGCCGCTCGGCGGCGTCGCGGTCGTAGGCCGGCCGCCTGGGAAAGACATAGCCGTGCTCGACCCCGGGGCAGAGTTCGACCTCGGCCCGCACGCCGTTGGCCGCCAGGTCGTCGCGCAGGGGCGCGATGGCCTCCTCCGGGAACCAGCGGTCGATCTGGGCGCAGCCGAAGTAGAGCTCGGCGTCCGTCTGGCGGGCCAGCAGGTGCGGGCTGTCGGGGGCGTCGGTCATCAGCGAGACGCCGTGGATCGAGGCCGCCGCCTTGACCCGGTCGCGGAACCGGGCGGCGGCGGCGATGGCGTAGGGCCCGCTCATGCAGTAGCCGACCGTGCCGATCGAGCCAGTCCAGGCGGCGGGGTCCGCCTCGGCGAAGGTCAGCAGGGCCGCCGCATCATCCATGACCAGCGGGATCGAAAGGCTGTTCATCAGCTCGAACATCCGCGCCCGGCCCGGGTCGTTGGGATCGGGCGACAGGGTCCCCAGCTCCATCACTCCGGCGCGGTAGTAGAGGTTGGGCAGCATGACGTAGTAGCCGCTGGTCGCCAGCCGGCGAGCCATGTCGCGCAGCTCCTCGCGGATCGCCGGGGCGTCCATGAAGAACAGGATGACCGGGTGCGGCCCTTCCCGCTCCGGATGGACGATGAAGGTGGTCGTCGCGCCATCCTTCGTGCGGATGTCGAGCTGGCGTTCGATCATGGAGGTGTCCCCGGCTGTGCCCGCGCACGATGGGGCCGAGATCAGAGTCGGTTCAAGCCCGGCGCGCGAAACGGGCGCCGACGTCGGCCAGGGCGGCCGGGGCCAGGAACCAGGGCTCGATCAGATAGCGGTAGGCCAGGCGTCTGGGCTGGGACAGCAGACGGTAGAGCCACTCCACCCCCAGCCGGCCGGTCCAGCGCGGGGCCGCCGCCTGTTCGCCGGCCTCGTAGTCGAAGGCCGCGCCGACGGGGAAGAAGACGCCGCGGCCGATCCGGTGACGGTTGGCGGCGATCCAGTCCTCCTGGCGCGGCATGCCCATGCCGACGAGGATGATGTCCGGATCGAAGGCAGCGATGTCGCT
>CANJYY010000132.1 GCA_947479185.1 Caulobacteraceae bacterium | reverse complement strand
TCAGGCGGTCGATGTCATGGGGCATCCGTCAGCAACGGACGCCCCGCGGGCCTGTTCCGCCGGAGTGGATGCTCCCCCATTGGGGGAGCGGTCGGCGAAGCCGGCTGAGGGGGGCTGCTGGGCCGGTCGAGCCCCCTCCACCACGCTGCGCGTGCCCCCCCCCCTCCCCCGGTGAGGGAGGATCGGCGGCCTAGGCCCTGATGTTGCTCATCGGCTCGACGACAGCGCCGTAACCGGCGTCGGGCGGGATAACCAGCACTGCACCGGTCTCGCGGCGCTCGACCACCGGCAGCACCGGCACCAGGGTGCGGGCGTTGGCGCGGTCGATGGCGTCCTGGGCGCTCTTCGCCTCGGCCAGCAGCTGCAGGTTCATGCGGGTCGGGAAGATGATCGTCCGCTCACCGGCCTTTTCCAGCTCCAGCGCCCGCGCGGGCGGGACCCATTCGGCGTCGACCGTCTCGTAGCCGTCGCAGACCGCCAGCTGCTCGCCGGTGGCGCGCACCAGATAGAACCAGGTGTCGAACCGCTTGGGCATCATGTCCGGCGTGATCCAGCGGGCGAAGGTGGTCAGGGCCGGCAGGTCCAGCTTCACGTCCAGTTCGCGGATCAGGTCGAGGAACGGGCGCTCGTCCTTCGACACCGACTCGCGGGCCGCGCCGGCCCGGTCGTCGCCGCGGAACGGCTGGCCCCTGGCGTCGTTGGCGATGATGATCGCCGCCTCCTCATAGGCCTCGCGGATGGCGGCGATGCGCAGCGGCCGCTTCTCCGCCGGCGTGGCGTCCCAGCCTGTGACGTAGTCGGCCCAGGCCTCGTCATGGTCGCCGGCGTGGGTCTTGCCGCCCGGAAACACCAGGGCGCCCGAGGCGAAATCGATCTGGTGATGCCGCTTGACCATCAGGACCTCGAAGGTCGGGTCGTCGCGGACGAGAAGGATGGTGGCGGCGGGGCGGATGGCTACGGCTTCGGTCATGAGGCCAAGGATCGCGCCTCAAACACCCGTTCGGCAAGCCTCACGCAACGTCAACGGTCCGGCGGGCTTCGCGAGAGATGCGGTCCATCTTGTCGATCAGATAGTCGACGTCGTCGCGGGCGGCGCCCTGCGGCTGGGTCAGAAACCGCTGCAACATGCGCTCCTGAAAGCGTTCGCGGTCGCGCAGGCCGCCGTCGAATTCCATCGCGTGGAAGGTGTCGACGCCCGCCCGGAACGCGGCGAACAGTCGCGCCGGCAGGCCGGCCCGGTCGTAGATGGCGCGCAGGCCGAGGGGGCCCGCGTCGTGAATCATCAGCCAGGTGCGGTGATGCGGCACGCCCGCCAGTTCGGCGACGGCGCACTCGAAGAAGGTCATGTGCCCGTGGGCCAGCGACCGCAGCAGCATCGAGGCGGTGAGTCGCTGGACCTTGTTCAGGTGCGCGGCGAAGGCCTTGGGATCGGCGGCGCGGCCGGCCTGATCAACGAGATCGACCGTCGCCCGCTCGGTCGCCCCGGTGGCGATGGTCAGGGCCATCTCGGCGGAGACGCCGTGATGGTTCAGGAGGTGGTCGCGGACCTGGTCGCCGACCATGCTGATCAGGCGTTCGGTAACGGCCAGCGGCAGGGCGTTGCGATAGGCGACGGCGGCCAGCACCTGTTCGGACTTCTCGAACCGGTCGAGGGCCTTCTGCAGAACGCGCTCGGAGAAGGCGGCGTTGTCGTTGGCGACGGCGGTCTCGACGGCCGCCTCCCCGCCGTATTCGACGATGGCCCCGGTGACCTTTTCCGACAGCGCCGGACGCTTGGCGATGGCCAGCTGACGCACCGGGCCGCCGAGCCGGACGATCTCGGCCAGGTCGTCGTCGGTGAACACCGGCGAGAAATTGAGCATCGGCAGGGAGATCGACTCGACGTCCCGGGCCAGCTTGAGGGCCACGTCATGCGGGATGACGCTGGAGGATTTCAGGGTCACGGCCAGGGCGCGGCGCACCAGCTCGGCGGCGTCGGCGGCCATCACCCGCAGGATGTCGGCGGCGGCCTCGCGCTCTTCCTCGGTCAGGGGTCCGCGATCGATCGTGCGGCACAGCTTGTGCGCGGCCACGGCGCGCTCGTCCGCCGTCGCGCCCTTGAGGAGGGTGCGGAGATCCACATCCGTCAGTGCTGCGCGTGTCGTGCCCATCTCGAATCCCACCCGGCGTCATCGACGCTGTGTTGATCATGAGTTGTTAAACTTAACGAAGACTGACCGCAGATTAACTGTCTCCCTTCACCGGGCGCAAAGGTCCCCCGCCCTATGCTACGCGCGCCTGAATGGGGGATATCCGGTGGCCGCAACGCCTGAAGTGACAGACCGCGCCGGCCGGGGCGGAGACGCCGTCACCCTTCAGTCGCTGGAGGCGCAGCGGGGCCTGCTGCCCTATGCGCTGGCGCTGTTCGGGGTCAGCCTGCCGATCTACGTCTGGGCCGGCAGTTTCGCACCCAACAGCGTCTGGATGGCCGCCAGCTTCGCCGTCTTCGCCATCAACTGGGGCGTCTTCTACGCCGTGGTGAACTGGCTGCGCAGCGACGAGAGCCACGATGTCGCCCGCCGCGCGCGGGTGCATATCCTGGGCGGGCTGCTGTGGTCGGGGGCCTGCGCCCAGATCGCCGCCTTCGCGGAGGGCGCGGGTCCGGCCCGCGAGGCCCTGCTGATGGTCTCGGTCGCCGGGGCCGTGGCCTGTTTCTTCTTCACCGCCCCGTCGCTGGCGAGCCTGCTGATCATCGGCCCGGCGGCGGCGGCCGCGCCGCTGATCGGCCTGTTCCGCCACGTGGACAGCCGGCCGGAAGGCGTTCTGGCCTGGGGCGCCCTGGCCCTGACCATGGCCCTGTGCCTGATCCTCAACCGCCTGCTGCGCGGCCAGTTCGCCATGGCCGCCGAGCGCGAGGCCCTGATCAGCGAGCGGGCCACCTCGCTGGAGAAGGCCGAGCGACTGGCCAGGTCCAAGTCCGACATTGTCTCGACCCTCAGCCACGAGATCCGCAACGGCCTGACCGGCGTGACCCATGTGCTGGCCGCCGCCGTCGGCCAGGGCGGTCGCGCCGCGCCCTCACGCGAACAGCTGGCCGCCGCCCTCGACGCAGCCCAGGACCTGGTCGCCGTGCTGAACGCCACGCTCGACTCCGAAACGGCCGAAGCCGGCCGCCTGACGCTGGAGCGCGCGCCGTTCGATCCTGTCCGCCTGACCCGCGATCTGGTGCTGCTGAACCGTCCGCACGCCGCCGCCAAGGGGGTCGAGCTGGCGCTGCATGTCGAGCCCGACCTGGATCAGGCCCGGATGGGCGCCGTGGTCGGCGACCTGACCCGCACCCGCCAGGTGCTGGCCAACCTGATCGGCAATGCCGTGAAATACACTGTCCGGGGCCGCATCGAAGCGCGTATCGAGCGCCGCGGCGATCTCATCGCCATCGCCATCGCCGACACCGGTCCGGGCCTGTCGGCCGAGGAGCTGGAGCAGGCCTATGAGCCGTTCCGTCGCGTCGAGCGGACCGGCGCCGGCATCCCGGGCGCGGGCCTCGGCCTGTCGCTGGCGCGGCAGCTGGCCGGGCTGATGGGCGGCGCCCTGACCGGTCAGAGCGCGCTGGGCGTCGGAAGCTGCTTTACGCTGGAACTGCCGTGGAACGAGGCCGCTATCGCGCGCGGCGAGGACGGCGAGGCCTTCACCGCCCCGGCCGCCCCTGCCTACGCCGGCCGCCCGCTGCGGGTGCTGGTGGCCGAGGATGACGCCCTGAACGCGGCCATGCTGCGGGCCATCCTCGAGCAACTGGGCCACCAGGTGGTCGGCGCCAACAACGGTCGCCGGGCGCTGGAGCTGGCGCAGCTGGCCGACTTCGATCTGCTGATGCTCGACGGCCGCATGCCGCAGATGGACGGGCCGACCACCGCCGCCGCCATCCGCGCCCTGCCGACGGCCATCGCCCAGGTTCCGATCATCGCCGTCATCGGCGGCGACGCCGACGAGGCCCGCGAGTGCCTCGACGCCGGCTGCGACACCGTCCTGCGCAAGCCGGTCACCGTCGCCGGGGTCGCCCGCGCCGTCGCCGACGCGGCCGCGAAGGTGCGCCAGCCCGAGATTCGTCCGGTGCGTTCCGTGGCGTGAGTCTTCCACGGCCCCGCCTCGCCCTTCATGATGCCCGCGAAACAAGACCGAGCGGGAGGATGAGCGGTTGCTGAAGGGCCTGAGAGTCGTCGAGCTGGCGAGCTACATCGCCGCCCCCGGGGCCGCCGGCATCCTCGCCGACTGGGGCGCGGAGGTCATCAAGATCGAGGCCCCGGCCGGCGATCCGATGCGCAACTTCTTTGACGGCCTGTCCGGCCCCGAGCACGGCAATCCGGTGTTCGAGCTCGACAACCGCGGCAAGCGCGGCGTGGTGCTGGACATATCGAGCCCCGAGGGCCGCGAGGCGGCGATCCGGCTGGTCGCGACGGCCGACATCTTCCTGACCAACGTGCGCCCGGGCTCCCTCAAGCGGGCCGGGCTCGACTTCGATACCCTGCACGCCGACCATCCGGCGCTGATCTACTGCAGCCTGACGGGTTATGGCCTGCAAGGCGAGGACGCCGACCGGGCGGGCATGGACGTGGCGGCCTTCTGGTCACGCGCCGGCGTCGGGGCGATCACCGCGCCCAAGGGTGTCGAACCCTTCCCCATCCGCACGGCCATGGGCGACCACATCACCTCGCTGAGCACGGTGGCGGCGATCCTGGCGGCGGTGCACGAGCGGCATTCGACGGGCAAGGGCCGGCTGGTCGAGACCTCGCTGCTGCGCACGGGCGTCTATTCGATCGGCTCGGACATGGCCATCCAGCTGCGCTTCGGGAAGCTGGCCTCGACCCGCCCGCGGCCCCAGGCCGTGCAGCCGCTGGCCAACTTCTTCAAGACAGCCGACGGCCGCTGGATCTGCCTGCTGGTGCGGACAGGCGGCAAGGACTGGCCGCAGATCGCCGCGGCGGTCGGCCGCCCTGACCTGGTCGAGAACCCGCTGTTCGCCTCGAGCCGCGCGCGGCGCGAGAACGGTCCGGCGCTGGTCGAGATGCTCGACGCCGCCTTCGCCGCCTTCAGCTACGAGGACATGGCCGCCCGGCTGGACGAATACGACATCACCTGGGCGCCCTATCAGACCCCCGGCGAGCTGACGCGCGATCCGCAGGCTGAAGCCGCGGGCTGCTTCGTCGACACGCCGGATGGCAAGGGCGGCAGCTTCCGCTCGCCCGCCTCGCCCGCCCGGTTCTCCGGCTATGACGACACGCCGAAGTCGGGGCCGCCCTCGCTGGGACAGCATACCGATGAGGTTCTGGTGGAGCTGGGCTATTCGGCGGACGAGATCGCGGCGCTGCGCGACAGCAAGGCGGTCGCCTAGCGGTCCTTGCCCGCATCGGACAGCACGCGGAGCATCTCGGCCGTCAGCAGGGACGAGCCGAGCGTGCGCCCGGATCCGCCGCCGGGACGGTCGACGCCCTGTGAGCCGCGCAGGATGAACTCGACCAGCGCCTCCTGCTCGCGCGAGGCCTGGTCGGACCGGCGGGCGCCGGCGTACTGCAGGAAGCCCTGATCGGGCTGGACAGCCGGCGCGGCGCCGGTGTCGCCGGCCGTCCGGGTCAGGTTGTTGTAGACGTCGGCGACCGTCAGGGGCCGACCGTCGCGATAGAAGATCGAGCGGTTGGCCGCCGCCGCATCCGGAAACAGCGAGGCGGCGCTGGCGCCCGGCGTGGTGCGGGTCGCGGTGATCAGCCGGGCCGAGCCCTGGGGGCCGAGGAAGTGGGCGGCGTAGAGCTCGCCCGCCGAAGGCTGACGCCCGATGCGGCCGGCCAGATAGGCGGCGTTGTCGGTGGTCATCTCCCCGACCATCAGAGACGCGGCGTGCGGGTCGAAGCGCAGGTTCATCACCGCCTTGCGCGCATCGTCGCCGGCGACCCGATAGCGGCCGTCATTGCCCCGGGTGATGAGGTCGGCATAGCGGGCGTAGCCGTATTTTGAGCCGTGCGCCTTGAGGGTCGCCAGCCAGGTCTGTTCGGTGAACTGGAACAGGCCGGCGGCCGACGACGTCGCGGCCTTGGCGGCGGGATTGTAGCCGCTCTCGCGATTGGCCGTGCGCATCAGGAACGAGAAATCGACGCCCGTCGCCTGCGACGCGCGCTGGATGGCCGCTTCTACGACTCCCCTGATTCCCTGGACCGCCATGGCGAGCAGTCCTGAACCTTCATGGTTAATCGGCGGTTAACCATGGTTACCGGTCGGTCGGCGGCGGCTGGCCCGGATAAACGAACGTTCGTTGATTTTGCAGGGCCGGAGGCGAAATTCATTGCCGGTTCAGACGATCAGGGTGACGCTAGGTCAACCACAACAAGACCCAGGGAGGGTCGCCATGGTCGCTCAACAGTTGCTCCCCATTCATCCCGGGACGGAGCGCCGTCGGCGACTGTCCACCGGGACCACCGTCGCCATCGGCTTGTCGGTCGCGGTGCACGCCGCCATCGGCGCCTACCTCGCCCTGGCGGCCTTTGATGTGATCCAGCCCATCTACGAGCCGGAGCCGATCCGCGCCGCGCCGATCATCTCCCTGCCGCATGATCCGCCCAAGCCGGTCGCGAACGCGGTCAAGCCGGTCGAGACCCGCCCGCAGACGGCGATCAACATCCACGACCCGGTCGCCGATGTTCCGGCCACGGTCGAGACGATCGCGGCCAATCCTTCATCCGGCAACGAGACCGTGGTGGGCCCGATCTCCACCCTGGATCCCGGGCCGGTCACCAGCGACCTGACCGGCGTCGTCGTTCCTGAAACGCCGATGATCGTGCGCCCGGACTGGATCCGCAAACCCAGCGCCGACCAGATGGCCCGCGTCTTCCCCGACCGGGCCCAGCGCCTGGGCGTGGCGGGAAAGGCGACGCTGGCCTGCATCGTCGCCGCCAACGGCACGGTCGGCGGCTGTCAGGTGGTCTCCGAAGACCCGTCCGACTTCGCCTTCGGCAAGGCGGCCCTCAAACTGGCCCCCTACTTCCGCATGAAGCCGCAGACGGTCGGCGGCCAGGCGGT
>CANJYY010000131.1 GCA_947479185.1 Caulobacteraceae bacterium | reverse complement strand
GGCGCAGGGAGTTGTAGTAGCGGGCGCCCGGGCGGATCGTCAGATACAGCCGCGGCACGGTCTCGAGGTTGTGATTGAACACGTCTGGCGCCGAGTCGATGACGATCTCGGCCGCGCCATCTTTGCGCAGGAAATCCGGTGTCAGGATTTCGATGGTGGTGTTCGGGCAACGGTCGCGGATGGCGCCGATGGTCTGCGCGAAATGCTCCGCGCCGCCGTCCGCCAGATCGTCGCGGTCGACCGAGGTGATGACCACGTGCTTGAGCCCCATCTTCGCCACGGCTTCGGCGACGCGAGTGGGTTCGGTGGGGTCCAGGGCGTTGGGCTTGCCGGTGATAACGTTGCAGAAGGCGCAGGCGCGGGTGCAGATCTCGCCCATGATCATCATGGTCGCGTGCTTCTGGCTCCAGCACTCGCCGATGTTCGGACAGGCCGCTTCCTCGCAGACCGTGGTGAGGCCATGCGCGCGGACGATATCGCGGGTTTCGGTGTAGCCGGCCGAGCCGGGCGCGCGCACGCGCAGCCAATCGGGCTTGCGCAGCAGCGGCGTCTCGGGCCGGTTCTGTTTCTCGGGATGACGCGGTCGCGCCTTCGTGGTGTCGATCACCGTGGCCATGAGGCCTAGATCGTCCTTCTAGGGGCGCGGATCAAGCGCGGAGGGCGCGGAAAGGCGTTCCGTCCTTCGAGACGCCCCTTCGGGGCTCCTCAGGATGACGACGAGGGGTTGGGTTGCGCCGATATTCGTCATGGCGAGGAGCGAGCCCTCAGGCGAGCGTCTCGAACCACGCAACCTCTCGCCACGTGCACGCTCTTG
Organism: Caulobacteraceae bacterium; assembly: GCA_947479185.1. Taxonomy (GTDB): domain Bacteria; phylum Pseudomonadota; class Alphaproteobacteria; order Caulobacterales; family Caulobacteraceae; genus Caulobacter. Next base: position 6,261 of record CANJYY010000131.1, on the reverse strand, counting down.
CGGCCATCCGCCAAGCCCCCGACACTCCCCGCTAATGCACCTTCGTCTCGCCCTCGCCGGTCTTCTGCTTCTCCTCGCGGCCTGCGGCGGCGAGGGTGACGGGCGCGCGCCGTTCGTCGAGAGCCGCATTCCGCCGCAGCTGGGCCCGCGCTTCTGGGCGCCGCAGGGCTGGGCCTGGGGCCTGCTCAAGGTCGGCGACGCGCCGGCCCAGCGCTATGGGGTGTCCTCGACCCTGGTGACGCCGCAGGCGCAGATCCTGATCCTGACCGGATACGGCGAATCGGCCGAGGCCTGGTTCGAGACAGCGACCGACCTGAACCGGCGCGGCTACAGCGTCTGGGTGCTCGAACGGGCCGGCCAGGGCGGGTCGGAACGCTACGCCCTGCCCCGCGACCTCGGCCACGCACCGCAGTTCAACGACGACATCCGCGCGGTGAAGACCCTGACCCGGATGATGGCCGCCGCCGCGCCGCAGACGCCGGTGATCCTGCTCGGCCATTCGGTCGGCGGGCTGGTCGCCGTGGCCGCCGTCGAACAGGGCGCGCCGGCGGAGGGCCTGATCCTCTCGGCCCCGGCCTTCGCCGCGACGGACCCGGTCGACGGCGCCAAGGCGGCGCTGGTCAAGGCGGGGCTCGGCCGCCTGCCCGCCGCCTGGAACAGCGGATGGTCACGCAATGGCCCCGATGGTCTCGCCGCCGGCCTGACCGGCGATCCCTGGCGCGGCAAGGTGGAACTGGCCTGGCAGACGGCCAATCCGGACCTGCGCATGGGCGGGCCGAGCCTCGGCTGGCTGGCCAGCGTCCGGGCGACCTCGAAGGCTATCCAGCCCGGCCTGAAGGCGGTCGAGACGCCCTCGCTGCTGCTGGCCGGCGGCGCTGACCGCAACGTGGACAGGGCCGCGCAGGGCGAGGTCTGCCGAGCTATGGCCCGCTGCCGGCTTCAAAGCTTCACCGGCGGACGGCACGCGCTGCACCTCGAGCGGGACGCGATCCGCGGTCCCTGGCTGGCCGCGATCGACGCCTTCGTGCGCACCCGCGCCGGGTCCCGGCCCATCCTGGTGGGCCCCGCCGTTGATCACGGTCTGTAACGGACCTTTTCAACGCCGGACCCGGACGATAGGGTCACCCAACGATACTGGTGGGAAACATCCGGGGAGTTTCACCCATATGCCGCGTGCTTACGACGCGCGGGCTGGCGAGCAGTCCGTCTTTGACGCCCTGCTTGAGGCCCGCGACCGATACGGGGCGAAGAAGCCGATCCTCGAGGATCAGAACCGTACACCGCTCAGCTATACCGACCTGATCCGCGGGGCGTTCGCGCTCGGCCGCAAGATCGCGGGCATCACCGCCAGGGGCGAGCACGTCGGTGTGCTGCTGCCGTCCAGCGCCGGCGCCGTGGTGACCTTCTTCGGCCTGCATGCCTTCGCCCGTATTCCGACGATGCTCAACTTCACGGCGGGCCTGCGGAACCTGAGGGCGGCCTGCAAGCTGGCCGGCGTGAAGACCGTGCTGACGGCGCACGCCTTCATCGAACAGGGCAAGCTGCACGATCTCGTCGACTCGCTGGAAACCGGCGGCTGCAAGATCGTCTATCTGGAAGACCTGCGCGCGAAGATCGGCGTGGCCGACAAGCTGTTCGCGGCGACGGCGGGGCTGTTCCCGCATCAGTTCCGGGCGAAACTGGGCTTCGACGAACCCGGCGTGATCCTGTTCACCTCCGGCAGCTTCGGCGCGCCGCGCGGCGTGGTGCTGAGCCACAGGAACCTGGTCACCAACGTGCACCAGATCGAGGCGCACATCGCCCTCGACCCGGCCTGGGTGATGTTCAACCCGCTGCCGACCTTCCACTGCTTCGGCCTGACCGGCGGCGTGCTGTTGCCGATCCTGACCGGCATGAAGGCGTTCCAGTACCCCTCGCCGCTGCACATCAAGCAGATCCCGACGCTGATCCGCGAGTCGGGGGCCTCGATCCTGCTGGCCACCGACACCTTCGTGAACCAGTACGCGCGCTCGGCCGACCCCGGCGACCTGTCGGGCCTGAAGTTCATCGTCTGCGGCGCCGAAAAGGTCCGCGAGGAGACCCACAACCTGATCGCCGAACGGTTCGGCGACGTGCCGGTGCTGGAAGGCTACGGCGCCACCGAGGCCTCGCCCGTGGTCGCGGTCAACAAGCCGACCGACAACCGTCGCGGCACCGTGGGCGGCATGCTGCCGGGCATGGAGACGCGCATCGAGACCGTCGAGGGCATCGCCGGCGGTGGGCGGCTGTTCCTGCGCGGGCCGAACGTCATGGCCGGCTACCTGAACGACCAGGGCGGCATCGACCCCCTGCCCGACGGCTGGCACGACACCGGCGACGTGGTGACCATCGAGGGCGAGGACCGCTGGGTCACCATCAAGGGCCGGGTCAAGCGCTTCGCCAAGATCGGCGGCGAGATGGTCTCCCTGACCGCCGCCGAGGATCTGGCCGTGGCCGTCTGGCCCGAAGGCCGCCACGCGGTGATCTCCATGCCGGACAAGAAAAAGGGCGAGCGGCTGATCCTGTACACCGACCGGACCGACGCCTCGGTCGCCCCGCTGCTGGCCCATGCCCAGAGCCTGGGCGCGCCGGAACTGTCGGTGCCGCGCAAGATCATCACCATTCCGGAGGTCCCGGTGCTGGGCACAGGCAAGACCGACTACGTCGCCATCCAGCGCATGGCCGAGACGGATACCCGGGCGGCGTAGGGCAAGATTCCTTCTCCCGGAGGGAGAAGGTGGCCTGCGGAGCAGGTCGGATGAGGGATTAGGGACGGCTCAGGCAAACGCGCCGACGCCGTAACGCCCTCACCCTCCCGGCGCTGCGCGCCGGGTCCCTCCCTCTCCCGCTGGGAGAGGGAGATCAGTCAGATGTGCAGAGCCCTGCCATAAGCGTCGAGGACGGACTCGTGCATCGCCTCGCTCATCGTCGGGTGGGCGAAGACGGTGGCCATCAGGTCTTCCTCGGTCGCTTCCAGCGTCATGGCCACGACGAAGCCCTGGATCATCTCGGTGACCTCGTGGCCGATCATGTGGGCGCCGAGCAGCGCGCCGGTCCTGCCGTCGAACACCGTCTTGACCAAGCCCTCGATCTCGCCGGCGGCGACGGCCTTGCCGTTCACGCGGAACGGGAAGCGGCCGACCTTCGGCTCATGGCCGGCGGCCTTGGCGGCCGCTTCGGTCAGACCGACCGAGGCGATCTGCGGGTTGGAATAGGTGCAGCCGGGGATCGGCGCGGTCAGGCCCGCCGGCTTGAGCCCAGCGATATGCTCGACGCAGTGGACGCCCTCGTGGCTGGCCTTGTGCGCCAGCCAGGGCGGGCCGGCGATGTCGCCGATGGCGTAGAGGCCGGCGACGTTGGTCTTGCCGTGACCGTCGGTGACCACATGGCCGCGGTCGACCGTGACGCCCAGCGCCTCGAGGCCGAGGTTCTCGACGTTGCCGGTGATGCCGACGGCGACGATGGCCACCTCGGCGATCAGGGTCTCGGCCTTTCCGCCGGCTTCCAGCGCCACGGAGACGCCGGTCTTGCTCTTGCTCAGCTTGGTCACCTTGGCGGCGACGCGGAATTTCAGGCCGCGCTTCTCGAACGCCTTGTGGGCGGCCTTGGAGACTTCCTCGTCCTCGACGGGCAGGATGCGGTCGAGGGCTTCGATCACCGTAACGTCCGCGCCCAACGCCCTGTAGAAACTGGCGAATTCGATGCCGATGGCGCCCGAGCCGATGACAATCAGGCTCTTCGGACAGGCCTTGGGAACCAGGGCGTCGCGGTAGGTCCAGACGCGGTCGCCGTCGCTCTCCAGGCCGATGGCCGGGATGGTGCGGGCGCGGGCGCCGGTGGCCAGGATCACATGTTTGGCCGTGATCGTCCGCTTGCCGCCGGCGTTGAGGGCGACGGTCACCTTCGGGGCCGGGGCGCCCTTCTCCAGCGTCGCCACGCCGAACAGCACCTCGATCTTGTGCTTCTTCATCAGGAAGGCGACGCCGCCCTCCATCTTCTTCGCCACGCCGCGCGAGCGCTCGATGATCTTGGGAAAGTCGAAGCTCGCGCCGCCGGACGACAGGCCGTAGTCGGCCAGATGCGACAGCTGCTCATAGACCTCGCCGCTCTTGAGCAGGGCCTTGGTCGGGATGCAGCCCCAGTTGAGGCAGATGCCGCCGAGCTCAGCCCGCTCGACGATGGCGGTCTTCAGGCCCAACTGGCTGGCGCGGATGGCGGTCACATAGCCGCCCGGACCGGAGCCGATGACGATGAGGTCGAAATCCATCAGTCGGTCCTCAAACGATCATCGTCAGGGGATCTTCGATCAACGCCTTGAAGGCGTTGAGGAAGCGGCCGCCGATGGCCCCGTCGACCGCGCGGTGGTCGCAGGTCAGGGTCACGGTCATCACGGTGGCGATGGCCAGGGCGCCGTTCTTCACGACAGGCCGCGGCTCGCCGGCGCCAACGCTGAGGATGCAGGCCTGCGGCTCGTTGATGATCGAGGCGAAGGACTTGATGCCCATCATGCCCATGTTGGAGATCGAGAAGGTGCCGCCCTGGAACTCCTCGGGCTTGAGCTTCTTGTCGCGGGCGCGGGCCGCCAGATCCTTGGCCTCGACAGCGATCTGGGCCAGGCCCTTGGTCTCGGCGGCGCGGATGATCGGGGTGATCAGGCCGCCGTCGATGGCTACGGCCATGGCGATGTCGGCGTGGTGGTGCAGGGCGATGCCCTCGGGCGTGTAGCTGGAGTTGGCCTCCGGCACGCGCTTCAGCGCCACGGCGACGGCCTTGATCACCAGGTCGTTGACGCTGACCTTGACGCCGTCCTTCTCGAGCATGGCGTTGATCTTCGCCCGCGCGGCCAGCAGGCCGTCGATCTCCAGATCGACGGTCAGCGGGAAGTGCGGCACGTCGCGGAAGCTGTCGGTCATCCGCCGGGCGATGGTCTTGCGCATGCCGTCGAGCGGGATGAGGTCATAGCTGCCGGCCGGGATGCCCTGCTGTTCCAGCGACTGGACCTGGCGGGGGGCGGCGGCGGGGGCTGCGCCGGACTGGGTCGGGGCGCTGGCCGGGGCCTTGCCGCGGGCGGCGTCGACGTCGGCCTTGATCACCCGGCCGTGCGGACCCGAACCGGCGATGGCCTTCAGGTCGAGGCCGGCCGCCTGGGCCAGCCGACGGGCCAGCGGCGAAGCGAACACGCGCTCGCCGGCGTCGTTGAACTTGGGCGGCGCCGTCGTTGCGTCCTTCGACACGGCGCCTTGCGCCTGCTCAGGATGACTTGAAGGTGGAGTTTCGGGAGCGGCTTTGGCGGCGGGCGCAGGCCCACCCTTCTTGTCATCCTGAGCAGCCGGCGAAGCCGGCGTGTCGAAGGACGCACTGTCGCCCTCCCCGGCCAGCCGGGCGATTACCGCGTTGACCTTGACGTTCTCCGTCCCGGCGTCGACCAGCAGGGCCTCGACCATGCCCTCGTCGACGGCCTCGACCTCCATGGTCGCCTTGTCGGTCTCGATCTCGGCGATGACGTCGCCGGCCTTGACCGTGTCACCGGCCTTCACGTGCCATTTCGCCAGCGTCCCTTCCTCCATGGTCGGGGACAGGGCGGGCATGAGGATGTCGATGGACATTCAGTCTTCCTTACTGAGATGCGCCAGGGCGGCCGCGTGGACCTCCCAGTTCCGGCCATCGAAGGCTTCGATGCGCAGATCGAGACCCTCGGTGGTGTCGAGGCAGCGGGCGTTGACCGACCAGCCGTCCGGGTTGGAGCGGGGCCGGTAGAAGCTCTTAACGCCGCAGACCTTGCAGAAGGTGTGTTTCGCGACGCCGGTGTTGAAGGTGTAGGTCGTGATCTGGTCCGCGCCGCAGGTCAGGCGGAAGCGGCTTTCCGGCACGATGATGTGGATGAAGCCGACCTTCTCGCACATCGAGCAGTTGCAGGTCTGGGCCTCGACCACGGCCGGCAGGACCGCCTCGAAGCGCACCGCGCCGCAGTGGCAGCCGCCGGTGTGGGGGTGGGGCTCGCCGGTCATCGCTGACATCCATTGCGTGGTTCGAGACGCTCGGCTGAGGCCTCGCTCCTCACCATGACGAACAGCTGTGCAGCCCAACCCTCTGCGTCATCCTGAGGAGCGATCCCTCAGGATCCCGTCTCGAAGGACGGGCCCTGACTCAACGCCAGAACCCGACGATCTTCTTCACCTCGTCGAGCGTCGGGGCCGCGATCGCGCGGGCCTTGTCGGCACCGGCGGCGAGGATGGCGTCGAT
>CANJYY010000130.1 GCA_947479185.1 Caulobacteraceae bacterium | reverse complement strand
GCGAGAGGATTCGAACCTCCGACCCTCTGGTCCCAAACCAGATGCGCTACCAGACTGCGCCACACCCCGCGATCACGGAAGCGCTTGCTCTACAAAGCTTCGCCCCCGGTAGCAAACGTATTGCGCGGTCACGGTTGCGGTTCCGCAAGGTGACCGGCCTAAAGGTGGTTTCCGGGCCGCCGGGGATGCTCTAGCGGTGACGATCAGGGACCAGCCTTCGCCAGGCGGCGCCAAGTCCGCCGGCGATCGGGAAACATGACATGACCAAGCCTGCCATCGCCGCCACCGTCGACGCCGTCGACCCCGCCTGGATGACCGCCGTGCTGCGTGGGTCCGGGGCCCTGCCGACGGGGACGGTGACCGCCCTCGACGTCAAGCCGGTCGGCAATGGCCTGGTCGGCGACAGCTACCGCTTCACCCTGACCTGTGACGGCGCGCCGGCGTCTGCGCCCGCCAGCGTGGTCGGCAAGTTCGCCGCCGCCGATGCCGGCAGCCGGGCGACCGGCGCGGCCTTCAATCTCTATGGCCGCGAGGTGGGTTTCTACCGCGAGGTGGCCTCGACCGTCGGGATCATCACGCCGAAGACCCACTTCGCCGAGATCGACCCGGAGACCTCGGCCTTCACCCTGATCTTCGAGGACTTCGGCCCGGCCCGCGCCGGCGACCAGCTGACCGGCTGCTCGATCGAGGACGCGCGCACCGCGATGCTCGAGGCCGCCGCCCTGCACGCCCCGCGTTGGAACGATCCGTCGCTGAAGGACATCGCCTGGCTGGCGTCCGGGGCCGACATGTTTCCGGCGATCATCGCCGCCCTGCCCGGCATCATCACCGCCTTCAAGGCGCGCTACGACGGCGTGCTGGCCGACGAACACATGGCGCTGGTCGAGCGCCTGCCGGAGATCATGCCGCTGTTCCAGAGCGTGGCCGAGGGCCCGTTCACGGTGCAGCACGGCGACTTCCGCCTCGACAACATCCTGTTCGACATCCAGGGCGGCGGGCGACGCATGGGCACGCTCGACTGGCAGACCCTGGCCATCGGCCACGGCCTGACCGACGTGACCTACTTCATCAGCGCCGGCATCTCGCCGGAGTTGCGCCGCCAGCACGAGCGGGAACTGATCACCCTCTATCACGACGAACTGCGCCGCCTGGGCGTCAGCGACTACAGCGCTGACGACTGCTGGACCGACTACCGCCGGATGGCCGTGCACGGCGTGTTCATGGGCGTGTTCTCGGCCATCGCCGTCGAGCGCACCGAGCGGGGCGACGCCCTGTTCCTGACCATGACCCGCGGGGCCTGCGCCCAGGCCCTCGATCACGACACCTTCGCCCTCTGGACCGCTTGAGGATCAAGACCATGCAGGTTACCGCCGCCGTCGCCCGCGCCCCGGGCCAGGACTTCACCCTCGAGACCGTCGAACTGGACGAGCCGCGCGCCGACGAGATCCTCGTGCGCATCGCCGCCGTCGGCGTCTGCCATACCGACCTGGTGGCGCGGGAGGGCGGCATGCCCTTCTCGATGCCGGCCGTGCTCGGCCATGAAGGCGCCGGCGTCGTCGAGCGCGTCGGTTCGGCCGTGACCAAGGTTGTCGCCGGCGACCGGGTGGCCCTGACCTTCCGCTCCTGCGGCCAGTGCGACCGCTGCAAGAGCGGCGATCCGGCCTACTGCTACCTGATGCCGGCGCTGAACTACATCGGCATGCGGCCGGACGGCTCCAAGGCCCTGGCCCAGGGCGAGACGGCCGTGTCGTCCAACTTCTTCGGCCAGTCGTCGTTCGCCACCTTCGCCCTCGCCTACGAGCGCAACGTGCTGAAGATCCCCGGCGACATTCCGTTCGAGCTGGCCGCGCCGCTCGGCTGCGGCGTCCAGACGGGCGCGGGCGGGGTCATGCTGGCCCTGGCCTGCCCCAAGGGCTCGAGCCTGCTGATCACCGGCGGCGGGGCCGTGGGCCTGTCGGCCGTCATGGGCGCGAAGATCCAGGGCTGCGGCACGGTCATCGTCGTCGAGCCGCACGCCGTCCGCCGCGCGCTGGCCACCGAGCTCGGCGCGACCCACGTCATCGACCCGGCCGAGAGCCCGGACCTGGCCGCCGCCGTGCGGGCCATCGTGCCCCAGGGCGTGGACTATGCCTTCGACACCACCGGCCGCCCCGACACCCTGACCGCCATCATGGGCGCCCTGGCCCCCAAGGGCGTGCTGGGCATCGTCGGCATCCCCCCGGCGGGCACGCCCCTTCCCGGGGACCTGGGAACCGTCCTGACCTTCGGCCAGACCGTGCGCGGCATCATCGAGGGCGACAGCGATCCCGACGTCTTCCTGCCCGAGCTGATCGCCCACTGGAAGGCCGGCCGCCTGCCGGTCGAGAAGCTGGTGAAAACCTACCCGTTCGCCGAGATCAACGCGGCCATCGCCGCGCAGCACCACGGCGACTGCGTCAAGGTCGTGCTCACTCTGGCTTAGGTCTTGCGCCCGGCGCCGGCTGGTCCGCGCGCCGGTGCACCGGCTTGAAGATGCCCGAGGCGCGCATCACGTCGCGGCTGCCGGTGTGGATCCGCCCCTCGACGAAGATCAGGTCCTTCGTCTTGCGGGTGACGACGCCGTCGCCATAGACCCAGTCGCCGGCCCGGGCCATCGACAGGAAGTCCAGCGACAGGTGCACGGTCACCGAGGCCGTGCCCGCCTCGCGGCCGACAGCGTTGGCCAGCACCCCGTCCATGAAGGTCGACAGCATGCCGCCATGGACGATGCCCAGGCTGTTGCAGTGCCGCTTGAGGACAAAGAAGCAATGCTCGAGCCGGTCGTCCTCGATGCGGTGAAAGAAGGGGCCATTGTGGGTGGTGTAGGGGCCGCGCGCACTGGGCTTGAACCCCTCCGGTGGCGCCGGGACGGTCTCGTCCGTCACTGGCCGAACATCTTGTGATGAACTTGGTCGCCCAGATCGATGCCCAGCTGGGCCGCGCGGCCGCCGGCCAGCTCCAGGACGGCCTTCGCATCGCCGCGCGAGGGGATCGGCGTCTCGTCGAATGGCTGGGCGTTGGCGGCGATCGAGATGATCCGGCCGTTGGCGCCGATGTAGAGGATGTCCAGCGGGATGTAGGTGTTGCGCATCCAGAAGGCGCGGGGCGCTGCCCGGTCCCAAATGAACAGCATGCCGCCGTCGGCGGGCAGCGTCGTGCGGTACATCAGCCCCTGTTCGCGCTCGGCGTCGCTGTCGGCGATCTCGACCTTCAAGGCCACGGTCCCCTGCGTCGTGTCGATGGTCAGCGGCTCGGTGACGACGGCGTTGACCGCCGGCGCGGCGGCGACCGCCGGCGGCGTCTCCGCGCGGCAGGCGCCCGACAGCATGGGGGCGAGCATCGCCGCGGCCAGGACGGCGGTCCGACCGACGTTACGCATGTTGAGGATCAAAGGGGTACTCCAGGAGCGTCGGGCGTCAGGACGCCGCGATTTCGGCCACGACCAGACCCTTGGGCCCCTCGGCGAAGCGCACCATCACGCCATCGCCGGGCTGCAGGTCATCAAGGCCGCTGCGACGCAGCGTCTCGATGTGGACGAAGATATCCCCCGGCTCGGCGTCGCGCACCACGAAACCGTAGCCCTTGGTGCGGTTGAACCATTTCACCGTGCAGTGCTCGAGCGGCCCGTCGGCCCGCACAGGCGGTCCCCGGCGCGGGGCGTCGCGATGACCGCCGCCGAAGCCGCCCTCGAAGCGGTCACGGCGGAAGCCGCCGGGCTCCTGTTCGACCCGTCGCGGACGCTCGCCCACCGGCGGGGCGGCCGTCTCATCGAGGTCGACGATGTCGGAAACCTGCCAGCCCTTGGTGCGGCGAACCACGTCGCAAATGATGACGGAGCCTTCCAGCGCCGACTCGCGGCCGGCGTTGCGCAGCGACGTGATGTGCAGAAGCACGTCCTTCAGACCGGTTTGACTGGGGTCATCGGGCACAATGAAACCGTACCCCTTCCCCGCATCGAACCACTTCACACGGCCGTTGATCCGCACGGACTCTTCGTGCGGATCCTGCGCCTCGAAATCGTAACCAGACATTCCGCCCCTCTGCCCCGCCCTAAAGTGCCGTCTGGACGGGGTCTCGAGCATAACAGTGTTCTCGTGGGGCGAGAGCCGTCAATGCGCGAATTCGCGCGAGCGATGACCAGAGGCCCGCCCGCGACGATTAGTCGCAATGTCATGGAAACAGTCACTCGCGGCGGTGGTACGCCCTAGGGGAGTCGAACCCCTCTTACCAGATTGAAAATCTGGGGTCCTAACCGATAGACGAAGGGCGCCCGGTCGCGAGGAAGCGGCTGTATATTCGCGACTCCCGGGAGGCGCAACCCCCCAAGCGAACGACTTTTCGCAACGAGGCGAACAAAGCCGCGGACGGCCTCGTCAGAGCACCATCCGGGGGTCGGCGGCGTCCTCGATTTCCAGCTCCACGCTCTCGCGTCCCTGCCAGTCATCAGGCTTCAGACGACCGACAAAGTGCATGGAGCCGCCGCCGGCCATGATCCGCGCGCCCATCTCGGTTTCACCGGCGCGCCAGGCGACGGCCTTCAGCCGGCCGCCCGAGGAATCCATCAGCGTACAGCGCACATGGCCGCCCTTGAGCATCATCGGCCGTTCGATTCGCGCGTCGGCGACGGCGAAGGTCGGTTCGGGATTGCCCGGACCGAACGGGGCCAGGCGCTGGAACTCGGCGTAGAGGCCGCGCGTCGCGCCGCTGGGGCTGACCAGGGCGTCGATCTCGATGGCGTCCTGACCGGCGGCCTCGACCATCTCGTCGGCCAGTCGCTCGCACAGGAAGGCGCGCAGGTCTGGAATCATCGCCGGCCGGATGGTCAGGCCCGCGGCCATGGCGTGGCCGCCCCCGGCCAGCAGCAGGCCCTCGTCAAAGGCCGCCTGCACCGCCCGGCCGAGGTTGACGCCCGGCTGAGAGCGTCCAGACCCTTTGCCGGTGTCGGACGGCCGGTCGATGCCGATGACGACCACCGGCTTGCGATAGCGCTCGCGCAGGCGGGCGGCGGCGATGCCGACCACGCCGGGATGCCAGCCGTCGCCGGCGACGACGATGGCCGGGGCGTCGGGATCGAAATTGCTGTCGCGCTCCAGCGACAGCACCGCCTCGTCAATCACGCCCTTCTCGACGTCCTTGCGCGAGGCGTTCAACGCGTCGAGCTGTTCGGCGAGATCGCGCGCCTCTTCCGGGTCGTCGGTCGACAGCAGACGCGCGCCGAGATCGGAGCGGCCAATGCGGCCGCCGGCATTGATTCGCGGGCCGAGAATGAAGCCGGCGTGGAAGGTGGTGGCCGGCCCCTGGGACTTGGCGACGTCGAGCAGCGCCTTGAGGCCCGGATTGGCCCAGCCCGACATGGTCTTCAGCCCCTGGGCGGCGATGGCCCGATTGAAGCCGGTCAGGCTCGTCACGTCGCAGACAGCGCCCATGGCGGCCAGATCGAGCCACTGGCGGATGTCGGGCTCCGGACGGTCCTTGAACAGCCCCCTGCGCCGCGCCTCGCGGTTCAGGGCGGCCAGCAGCACGAAGGTCACGCCCGCGGCGGCCAGGTGGCCCTGCCCCGAGGTGTCGTCCGGCCGGTTGGGATTGACCAGGGCGGCGGCCGGCGGCTGATCGCCGCGCATAAGGTGGTGGTCGATGACCACGACGTCGAGGCCGATGTCGCGGGCCGCCAGCAGCGCGTCGGTGGCCGCGGCGCCGCAGTCTACCGTGACGACGAGGTCGGCGCCCTGCTCCTGCAGGTGGCGGAAGGCGGCGGGACTGGGGCCATAGCCCTCGATGATCCGGTCGGGCACGTAGATGGCCAGCTCGCGGCCCATGGCCCGGAACCAGCGCACCAGCTGGGCCGCGCTCGAAGCGCCGTCGACGTCATAGTCGGCGAACACCGCCGTCGGCCGGCCGGTCTCGACGGCGTCGACGAGGATCGAGGCCGCCAGATCCATGTCGGCGAAGGTCGAGGGGTCGGGGAACTGCGCCTTGAGCGTCGGCGTCAGATAGTTGGTCGCGGCGGCCGTATCGATGCCGCGGCCGGCCAGGGCCCTGGCGAGCGGCTCGCTCAGGTCATGGCGCATCTGGTGGTCGCGGATCAGCGCGGCGTCGGCGGGACGCCAGCGCCAGGCCCGTCCGGACAGCGAGCGGCGCACACCGAGGAAACCCGCCTCGAGCGCGCCGTCGGCCATGGTCAGAGCGCCCGCTTCATCCGCACTTCGCGCACGGTGCGGGTCGAGGAGTTCATCACCAGGGTGTGGGTGTGCACGAAGCCGCCGTCGAGCTTCACGCCGTCCAGCAGGGCCCCGTTGGTCACGCCGGTCATGGCGAAGATGGCGTCGGCGCGGACGATCTCGTTCAGCATGTATTTGCGGTCGAGGTCGGTGATGCCCCACTTGGCGGCGCGGGCGCGCTCGTCGTTGTTGCGGAACACCAGACGGCCCTGGAACTGGCCGCCGACGCACTTCAGCGCCGCGCAGGCCAGCACGCCCTCAGGGGCGCCGCCCTGGCCGATGTAGAGGTCGACGCCGGTCGTGGGGTCGGCGGTGTTGATCACGCCGGCCACGTCGCCGTCGGTGATCAGATAGACCCGCGCGCCGACGGAGCGCAGGCTGTTGATGATCTCGGTGTGGCGCGGACGGTCCAGCACGCAGACGGTGATCTGGTCGGGTTCGACGCCCTTGGCCTTGGCCAGCGAGCGGACGTTGTCGGCCGGCGTGGCGTCCAGATCGATCACGCCCTCGGCGTAGCCGGGACCGCAGGCGATCTTGTCCATGTAGGTGTCGGGCGCGTTCAGCAGCGTGCCGGCCGGGGCCCAGGCCATCACGGCCAGGGCGTTGGCCATGGCCTTGGCCGTCAGGGTCGTGCCCTCCAGCGGGTCCAGCGCGATGTCGACGCGCGGACCTTTGCCGGTGCCGACCTTTTCGCCGATGTAAAGCATCGGCGCTTCGTCACGCTCGCCCTCGCCGATGACGATCTCGCCGTCGATGGCCAGTTCGTTCAGCGCGTTGCGCATGGCGTCGACGGCCGCCTGGTCGGCGTCCTTCTCGTCGCCGCGGCCCACCAGGCCCCAGGCGGCGATC
>CANJYY010000129.1 GCA_947479185.1 Caulobacteraceae bacterium | reverse complement strand
GGTCCCGAACAGGCGGGCGGCTTCCTCCACCACCTGCACGGCGTTGGCGCTGGTGCAGCAGATGTCGGTCTCGGCCTTCACCTCGGCGGAGGTGTTCACATAGGTGACCACCGGGACCCCGGGATAGCGTTGCTTGATCAGCCGCACGTCGGCGCCGGTGATCGAGCTGGCCAGGCTGCAACCCGCGCGCAGGTCGGGGATCAGGACCATCTTGTCCGGGCACAGCACCTTGCTGGTCTCGGCCATGAAGTGCACGCCGGCCTGGACGATGATCTTCGCGTCCGAGCGGGCCGCCTCGCGGGCCAGGCCCAGGCTGTCGCCGACATAGTCGCCGACCCCGTGGAAGATCTCCGGCGTCATGTAGTTGTGGGCGAGGATGACCGCGTTCTTCTCGTGCTTCAGGCGGTTGATCCGCGCGATCAGCGGCGCGTGGACGCGCCATTCGAGCGGCGTGACCCGGCCCATGACCTTCGGCCACAGCGACGCCGTGGCGGCCTCAACCTCGGGGGTGAAGTCCAGCGGTGCGAACCCGTCAGCCATCTCAATCCTCCTTATGCTCAACTTGAGCATTTCAGGGGCCTGTAAAACGCCGGAAGCGGACAGTTCCACTCCGGCGCCAGCGACTTATGCTATATATGAGCAAAACCCGCAAGTGAGATATAGACCCGGGTCCCCGGCGGCGCAACCCAAAACGCGTAGATCAGCCGCTGACGGACGGTCGGCAGCCCGGCTCCACCGCGTCCCGCAGGGCGGCCGCCAGGGCGTCGAGCGTGTAGGGCTTGCGCAGCAGGGGCCAGGGCGCGTCCTCGGCCGAGGCCAGGGCCTGGCCGGTATAGCCGGAGCTGAGCAGGACCGGCAGATCGGGCCGCGCATCGGTCGCCGCGCGCGCCAGATCCACGCCGGTCATGTCGCCGGGCATCACCACGTCGGTCAGCAACAGGGAGAAGGGCGTGTCGCCGCGCAGCAGCGCCAGCGCGGCCTGCGGCGTGTCGGTGAACTCGACCCGGTGTCCGAGCTCGCGCAGCATGGCCTCGGCCAGGGCCGCGACGGCGGGGTCGTCCTCGACCAGCAGGATGTCCAGATCATGCATGGCCCTGATCGGCGCCGGCGCGTCGTCCATGGCCGGCGTGGCGCGACCGTCGGCCAGCGGCAGCAGCAGGGTGATGGTCGAGCCCGCGCCGGGCGCGCTGACGATCGTTACGCCGCCGCCGCTCTGGTGAACGAAGCCGTAGACCTGGGACAGGCCGAGGCCGGTGCCCTTGCCGACCGGCTTGGTGCTGAAGAAGGGTTCGAACACGCGGGCCCGGGTGGCTTCGTCCATGCCTTCGCCGCTGTCCTGGACGCTGACCGCCAGATAGTCCCCCGGCGCCAGGTCCTGACCGGCCGGCGGCGCGGTTACCGCCGTGGCGACCGAGACCACCCCGCCCGTCGGCATCGCGTCGCGGGCGTTGACCAGCAGGTTCATCACCGCCGCGTCGAACTGGGCCGGGTCGACACTGACCGTCGCCTCCCCGGCGCCGGGCGCCAGGTCGAGTATGAACCGCTCGCCGAGCGCGCCGCGATAGAGGGGTTCGCTTTCGCGCAGCAGGTGGTCGATGTCGGTGATCTCCGGCCGCAGCGGCTGGCGGCGGGAGAAGGCCAGAAGCTGGCGGGTCAGGCGCTCGCCGCGCTGGGCCGCGTCCAGCGCGGCCTTGCCGAGCCGGGCGGCGCGCACCGTGTCCTCGGGATGACGCTGCACGATGTCCAGCGCGCCGATGATCACCGTCAGCAGGTTGTTGAAGTCATGCGCCACGCCGCCGGTGAGCTGGCCGAGGGCTTCCAGCTTCTGTGACTGGCTCAACGCCGCCTGGGCCTGGTCCCGCTCGGCGACCGCCAGCTCGACCCGCTCTTCGAGCAGTTCGTTGATGCGCTGCAGGTCGGCCTCGACCTGTTTGGCCTCGGTGACGTCGAAGGCGATGCCGCCGAAGCCGGAAAACTGCCCCGTCGATCCCTTGCGCGGCTGGGAGAAGGAGCGCAGCCAGCGCCATTCACCGTCCGACCGCCGATAGCGGGCCTCCAGTGAGAAGGGCTTCATCGCGCCTTCGCCGGCGGCTTGTTCCCTCAGGATGCGCTGCAGGTCGTCCGGATGCAGGCGCGTGCGCCAGTCGACCACCAGGGCTTCGTCGTAGGGCGCCCCGAGGAACCGGACATAGGCCGAGTTGACGAACTCCCGCGCGCCGCCGGCCCCCGAGATCCACAGCAGCGCCGGGGCGCTGTCGGCCAGATTGCGAAAGCGGGCCTCGCTTTCGCGCAACTGCTCGGCCGCGCGATAGCGTTCCGTGACATCGAGGATGTAGCCGACCATCCGCGTGGCGCGGCCGGCCGCGTTCCGGTGAACCTGGCCGCGCACATGGAGCCAGCGCTCCCGGCCGTCCTCGCCGGGCGACCGGTAGTCGACCTGCAGCTGCGGACCGGCCTTGATCGCATCGACGATCCGGGCCCGCAGGTTGTGCAGGTCGTCCGGGTGAACCGATGTGACGAGGCTGCCCGCCGGCGGCGGCTCGGCGCGCGGGGCCATGCCGAGATTGAGATAGACGCCGCGCGACCAGTTGGCCCGTCCTGTGGCTATGTCCCAGTCCCACAGGCCCAGACCGCCGGCCTCTTCCGCCAGCAGCAGCATGGCCTCCGCCTCGCTGCGGGCGGCGGCCTCGCGGCGCAGCTTCACAAGGGCGGTGCGCAGGCCGGTGGCGACGATCACCGTCACCGCGCCCGACAGGCCGAACAACGCCAGCGTGCCCTGCTGGGGGAGGGTTTGGGCCGGGTTCCACGGGGAAAAGCCGCCGATGGCCACGGCCACCGCCAGGGTGAACCAGCCCCAGCGCTGACCCGCGAACAGGGTCGCCGCGATGAAGGCCGGGAAGAAGGTCGAGGAGGGCCCCAGGCCCTGTGGAAAGCCCAGGACCGCGAGGCGCAGGCCCATGGCGACGACCAGCGCCGCCGCGGTCACTGCCAGCGCCAGCGGCCACGGCGGCGGATGCAGGGGAATCGCGCGCCAGAAAAGCGGTTCGGGATCGCCGTCGGCGGGGCGGGCGTTCGTAGCGGGCATGCGACCTCACACGGCCGCGGCGCCCCCGACGCGCTGCGACATCTTGCCACGATGATGAACGACCTTCACTAGTCAGCGCAACACGGGAGACGCCTGATGGCCCGCCGGCCGACCAACGCCCAGAGGACTGCTTGATCGCGAACTGGCGCCATACCGGCCGCCGGGTCGTGGCCCTGCTGGTCGCGGTCAGCCTGGCCGGCTGCGTCACCGACTACCGGGTCGCGGCGGGCACGGGCCGGATGGGCGGCGTGGTCGCCGTCGCCCGCGGCCTGTCCAACGACGCCCTGGCGCGGCTGACCGCCGACATGGACCCGGCCATGCTGGCCCTGGTTCGCCGTCATGACCCGGTGCGGGCCGCCGATCCCTGGGGGCGGGTCGTCGGCTGGACCAGCTATGACCTCAGCCGCATCCCGACCCTTGGCAGCCTGAACCTGGCCGCCACCGACGCGATGCTGATCAATGCGCTCAAGCCCTTCGGCGCCGGTCCCACGCCGCCGGCCCGGCCCTTCGTGCTCAAGGCGTCGGCCGATGACCGTGCGCGCGCCGAGGACTGCCTGACCCAGGCGATCTATTACGAGGCCGCCGTTGAACCCGTGGAGGGCATGCAGGCGGTGGCCCAGACGGTGCTCAACCGGCTGCGCCACCCCGGCTATCCCAAGTCGGTCTGCGGCGTGGTCTACGAGGGCGCGCAGCGGACCACCGGCTGCCAGTTCAGCTTCACCTGCGACGGCTCGCTGGCGCGCATTCCCAATCCCGTACTGTGGGAGCGGGCCCGCGGCGTCGCCCAGCGCGCCCTGAACGGCTACGTCATGCCGGTGGTGGGCACGGCGACCCACTATCACGCCGACTATGTCGCGCCCTACTGGGCGCCGACCCTGTACAAGATCACCCAGATCGGCCGGCACATCTTCTATCGCTGGACCGGCCCGTCCGGTCTGCCCCGCGCCTTCAGCGGCCGCTATGCCGGCGGT
This sequence comes from Caulobacteraceae bacterium, assembly GCA_947479185.1. Lineage (GTDB taxonomy): Bacteria > Pseudomonadota > Alphaproteobacteria > Caulobacterales > Caulobacteraceae > Caulobacter. Next base: position 3,039 of record CANJYY010000129.1, on the reverse strand, counting down.
GAGGCCAACCTGTCGGCGGACATCCTGCAGGGCTTCGACGAGCGCACGGAAGGCAGCCAGCTGCTCGGCGACGCGGCTCTGCCGGGAGATCTGACCCAGACCGTCACCCTTGATGTCGACGGCGAGAGCCGCAGCTACACCATCCAGACGCCGGGCGCCGCCGGCGAGGGGCAGATCCATGTGGCCGGCGCGCTGCAACCGGCCCGGCGTCCGCCGACCGCCCAGGAAATCGCCGACATCAACGCCCGGCTGAAGGCGATGGAGGACCCGGACGCGCCGCTCAGCACCGCCCCGCCGCCAGCCCCGGCGCCGACCGATCCCAACGCCGGCGACCTGCCGATCGCGACGCGCCGGGGGCAGTAACCCAAATCCGCTCACCCCGGCCTCCGCCGGGATGAGCGGATATCAAGTCAGCCCGAACGCCTTCGCGTAGGTCACCGTCACGGGCGCATCGAGCGCGCCGGGCCTGAGGGCCAGGGCCATGAACGACGGCCCGGCGAAGGGCGCCGTTACAGTCTTCGCCGCCGCGGCCGAATAGCCGACGCGGGGGTAGTAGTCCGGATGTCCCAGCACGATCAGCGCCTCGACGCCGGCGGCGCGGCAGAGCTCGTGGCCGACCTGCATGAGCATCGTTCCGAGGCCGTCCCTCTGGTGGTCCGGCGCGACGGACAGCGGGGCCAGGGCGGCGAAGCGCGCGCCGGTGTCGGTCGCCAGCGGGCTGAACAGCACATGGCCGACGACGGCGTCGTCCTCTTCCACCACCAGTTCGACCAGGGCGTCGCCATCGGCGCGCAGGGCGTCGACCAGCGCGGCCTCGTCAGGCTGTCCGAAGGCGGCCGTGACAACCGCGCGGATGGCGTCGTGATCCCCGGCGCAGGCCGGGCGGATCACCATGCGCCGATCTTGGCCGCCTCGCCGTGGCTGATCGGGTGCTGGGCCGCTTCGTGATCCTGTTCGGCGAGGAAGCGCGCCGCTTCCAGCGCCGCCATGCAGCCCATGCCGGCGGCGGTGACCGCCTGGCGGTAGACGTCATCGGTCACGTCGCCCGCCGCGTAGACGCCGGCGATGGCCGTCGAGGTCGTGCCCGGCCTGACCGACAGATAGCCGCCGGCGTGGGTCTCAAGCTGGTCCTTGAACAGCTCCGACGCGGGGGCGTGGCCGATGGCGATGAACACGCCGTCGGCGCTGACCTGGCGGGTCTCGCCGGTCTTGACGTTCTTCAGCCGCGCGCCGGTGACGCCCATCGGGTCGGTGTCGCCCTGGATCTCGTCGATGGCGTGGTCCCAGATGACCTCGATCTTCGGGTTGGCGAACAGCCGCTCCTGCAGGATCTTCTCGGCGCGGAATTCGGCCTTGCGGTGAACCACCGTGACCTTGCTGGCGAAGCTGGTCAGGAACAGCGCCTCCTCGACGGCCGTGTTGCCGCCGCCGACGACGATGACCTCCTTGCCGCGATAGAAGAAGCCGTCGCAGGTGGCGCAGGCGCTGACGCCGAAGCCCTGGAACTTCGCCTCGCTGTCGAGGCCCAGCCACTTCGCCTGGGCGCCCGTGGCGATGATCACCGTCTCGGCCAGCCAGTCCTGGCCGCTGTCCGTCTTGATCCGGAAGGGCCGCTGCGAGAGGTCGGCCTCCAGCACGATGTCGCTGATGATCTCGGCGCCGACATGCGCGGCCTGGGCCTGCATCTGGTCCATCAGCCAGGGGCCCTGGATGACGTCGGCGAAGCCGGGATAGTTCTCTACGTCCGTCGTGATGGTCAGCTGGCCGCCGGGCTGGATGCCCTGGATGATCACGGGCTTGAGCAGCGCGCGGGCGGCATAGATGGCGGCGGTCCAGCCGGCGGGGCCGGAACCGATGATCAGACAGCGGGTGGTGCGGGGGGCGTTGCTCGACATGGTCGCCAATTTAGGGATGATTCCGCTTCGGCGCGATGGGCGCGAGCAGGGGAGCGACGAATTGGCGGGCAGAAACGGGATCGGCATAGGTCTCGCCGTGGGCGTCGCGATCGGCGCCGGCCTCGGCGTGGCGCTTGATAACCTCGCCATGGGCATAGGCCTGGGCGTCGTGATCGGCCTTGCTTTCGGCGCGGCGATGTCGGCGAAGGGCGAAAAGGGCAAGGCCGGCGGCGGCGACTCCGGCAGCGGCGGAGAGGGCTGGATCGGCGGCGGCGGGGGGCACGGGCGGGATCATCACGACAGCGGCTCGCCCGGTCATGGCGGCGCGGATGGCGGCGGTGATGGCGGTGACGGCGGCGGCGGGGACTGATGCCGTCGAAACGGTCTAGGATGACGCCGACTCACGCGTATCGAGCCGCGCCATGACCACGCCGCCCACCATCGAGATCGCCGGCCGCCGGATCGGGCCCGGCCATCCGCCGTACGTCATCTGCGAGCTGTCCGGGAACCACAACGGCAGCCTGGCGCGGGCGCTGACGATGATCGACGCGGCGGCCGCGACCGGCTGCGACGCGATCAAGATCCAGACCTATACCGCCGACACCATCACGCTCGACGTCGACCGGCCCGAGTTCGTCATCCACGGCGGGCTGTGGGACGGCCAGACCCTGCACGCCCTCTATCGCGAGGCGCAGACGCCCTACGACTGGCACGCGGCGCTGTTCGCGCGGGCGGCCGAGCGGGGCGTGACGCTGTTCTCCAGCCCGTTCGACGAGACGGCCGTCGACCTGCTCGCCGGGCTGGACGCGCCGGCCTACAAGATCGCCAGCTTCGAGGCCGTCGACCTGCCGCTGATCCGTTACGCCGCCGCGCACGGCAAGCCGCTGATCATCTCCACCGGCATGGCCAACCTGGCCGAGAGGGAGGCCGCCCGCGACGCGGCGCTGGGCGGCGGGGCGGGCGGGGTGCTGATGCTCCACTGCGTGTCGAGCTATCCGGCGACCTTCGAGGACGCCAACGTCCGGACCATCCCGGACATGGCCGCGCGGCTGGGCGTGCCGGTCGGCCTGTCGGACCACACGCCGGGCACGGCGACGGCCGTGGCGGCCGTGGCGCTGGGCGCCTGCGTGATCGAGAAGCACTT
>CANJYY010000128.1 GCA_947479185.1 Caulobacteraceae bacterium | reverse complement strand
GGTCGGGGTCAGCATCAGGCCGGCGTAGAGCACGCCGCGATAGGGATTGCCCTCGGCCGCCATGCCCCTGATCGCCGGCAGCACGCATTCGTCGAAGGCCCGCTTCGCCAGATCGTCGGTCAGAACCGGCGCGGGCGAATAGGTGCCCATCCCGCCGGTATTGGGGCCCATGTCGCCGTCATAGGCGCGCTTGTGGTCCTGGGCGAAGCCGAACGGGATAGCCGTCTCGCCGTCGCACAGGGCGAAGAAGCTGGCCTCCTCGCCCGGCATGAACTCCTCGATGACCACCCGGGCGCCGGCCTGGCCGAAACGACCGCCCAGCATGTCGGCGACCGCCGCGTCGGCGTCGGCCCGTGTTTCGGCGATGACCACGCCCTTGCCGGCGGCCAGGCCGTCGGCCTTGATCACGTACGGCGCGGTCTGGCTGTCGAGGAACACGGCGGCGTCGTCGGGGGTCTCGAACACGCCATAGGCCGCTGTCGGCATGGCGTGGCGGGCGAGGAAGTCCTTGCTGAAGGCCTTGGAGGTCTCCAGCCGCGCCGCCGAGGCGGTCGGACCGAAGCAGGGAATGCCCAGGGCGTTGAGCCGGTCGGCCAGACCGACCTCCAGCGCCGACTCCGGACCCACGACCACCAGATCGGCGGCGATCTCCTGCGCCAGGGCCACCAGTCCGTCGACGTCGGTGACCTTGACCGGCCGCGTCTCGCACAGGCCGGCGATGCCAGGGTTGCCCGGAGCCGCGACCAGCCGCGTCAGCAGCGGCGACTGTTTGATTTTCCAGGCCAGCGCATGCTCGCGCCCGCCCGATCCGACGAGGAGAATGTTCATGGGCGGGTTTTAGGGAACGGGGGCCCGTACCGGCAAGCCGGTACGTGTCCCCCCGCGCGGATCAGTTATCCAGATCCAGCGAATAGCCCGCCGAGCGCACGGTGCGGATCGGGTCGGCGTCGGTCTTGCCGTTCAGCGCCTTGCGCAGACGGCCGATGTGCACGTCGACGGTGCGCGCCTCGACATAGACGTCCGAGCCCCAGACCGCGTCCAGCAGCTGTTCGCGGCTGAACACCCGGCCCGGGTGCTGCATCAGGTGGTCGAGCAGGCGGAACTCGGTCGGACCCAGGTGGACCTCGGCCCCGCCGCGCTTCACCCGGTGGGCGACGCGGTCCATGACGATGTCGCCGCAGGTTACGCGGTCGTCGGCCAGGCCCGGCCGGATACGGCGCATCACGGCGCGGATGCGGGCGGTCAGCTCGGCCATGGCGAAGGGCTTGACGACATAGTCGTCGGCCCCGGTGTCGAGGCCGCGCACGCGATCGCTCTCTTCGCCCCGGGCGGTCAGCATGAGGATCGGCAGGTTGCGGCTTTCGGGACGCTGGCGCAGGCGGCGGCAGACCTCGATGCCCGAGACCTTGGGCAGCATCCAGTCGAGCACGACCAGGTCCGGCAGCTCTTCCTGCACCAGGATCAGCGCCTCCTCGCCGTCGCCGGCGTGGATCACCCGATAGCCTTCCTTCTCGAGGTTGTACTGCAGCAGGGTGGCGAGGGCGTCCTCGTCCTCGACCACCAGAACCGTGGGCGTCATGGCGTCAGGGTGTCCAGCTTCGGCCGCTCGGAGAGGATTTCCTGGCCGGTGATCTCGAAGTGCACGATCTCGGCGATGTTGGTCGCGTGGTCGCCGATCCGCTCGAGATTCTTGGCCACGAACAGCAGGTGGGCCCCGGCGGTGATCGTGCGCGGGTCGCCCATCATGTAGGTCAGCAGTTCGCGGAACAGGCTCTCGTAGTGCTCGTCGACCTCGGTGTCGCGGCTCCAGACCGAGACGGCGCGATCAACTTCCGAGGCGGTGTAGGCGTCGATCACTTCCTTCAGGCGCGAGGCGACCAGCTTGCCCATCCGCTCGATCGAGCGGGTGACCGGCCCGGCGGGCTCGGCCTCGGCGAGGATCAGGGTCCGCTTGCCGATGTTCTTGGCCAGGTCGCCGCAGCGTTCCAGGTTCATGGCGATCTTCATCGCCGCCATGGTCCGGCGCAGGTCGTTGGCCATCGGCTGGCGCAGGGCGATCATGCGGATGGCGGCCCGCTCGATCTCGGCCTCCATGGTGTCCAGCTTGCCGTCGCGGCTGATCATCGCCTGGGCCAGAGGCACGTCGCGCCGGGCGAAGGCCTGGATCGAGTCGTTGACCTGGGCCTCGGCCAGACCGCCCATGCGGACGACCTCCGCCGCCAGCTGGTTCAGTTCGTCTTCGTAGGATCTGACGATGTGTTCGTTCATGGCGCGCCTCAGCCGATCCGGCCGGTGATGTAGTCCTGGGTCCGCGACTCGCGCGGATTGGTGAAGATCTCTTCGGTCGATCCGGTCTCGATCAGCTTGCCCATGTGGAAGAAGGCCGTGCGTTGCGAGACCCGGGCCGCCTGGGCCATCGAGTGGGTGACGATGACGATGCAGTACTGCTGGCGCAGTTCATCGATCAGTTCCTCGATCTTGGCCGTCGCGATGGGGTCGAGCGCCGAACAGGGCTCGTCCATCAGGATCACCTCGGGGCTGACGGCGATGGCGCGGGCGATGACCAGACGCTGCTGCTGGCCGCCGGACAGGCCGGTGCCCGGCTGATGCAGGCGGTCGGAGACCTCGGCCCACAGGCCGGCCTTTTTCAGCGAAGCCTCGACGATGCCTTCCAGATCAGCCTTGCTCGAGGCGATGCCGTGGATGCGCGGGCCGTAGGCGACGTTCTCGAAGATCGACTTGGGGAACGGGTTGGGCTTCTGGAACACCATCCCGACCTTGGCGCGCAGGATCACCGGGTCGATGTGGCTGTCGTTGACGTTCTCGCCGTCCATCTCGATGCGGCCGTCGACGCGGCAGCCCTGGATGGTGTCGTTCATCCGGTTGATGCAGCGCAGGAAGGTCGACTTGCCGCAGCCGGACGGGCCGATGAAGGCGGTCACGGCCTTGCCCGGGATGTCGAGCGTCACGTCGAACAGGGCCTGTTTGGCGCCGTAGAAGACGTTGACGTCCCGCACCAGGATCTTGGGCGGATTGGCGGGCGCGGCGTTGTGCGTGTGCGGCGCGGCGGTGCGGATCAGGGGCGGTTGGGCGGTCATGGGGGCTACCATCTGCGCTCGAAGCGGCGGCGCAGGATCACCGCGGCCGCGTTCATCGCGATCATGAAGACCAGCAGCACGATAATGGCTGCGGCGGTGCGCTCGTGGAAGGCGCGTTCGGAGGCGTTTTCCCAGATGAACACCTGCACCGGCAGCACGCTGGCGGAACTGGTGAAGCCCTGGGGCAGGCCGGGGTTGAAGGCGATCATGCCGATCATCAGCAGGGGCGCCGTCTCACCCAGAGCGTGGGCGAGCGAGAGAATGGTTCCCGTCATCACCCCGGGCATGGCCTGGGGCAGAACGTGGTGGAACACTGTCTGGGTGCGCGAGGCGCCGACGCCCCAGGCCGCTTCCCGGATCGAGGGCGGCACGGCCTTGAGCGCCGAGCGGGTGGCGATGATCACCGTCGGCAGGGCCATCAGGGCCAGCACCATGCCGCCGGTCAGGGCCGATCCGCGTGGCGCGCCGAACCCGTTGATGAACACCGCCAGGCCGAGCAGGCCGTAGACGATCGACGGCACGGCCGCGAGGTTGTTGATGTTGACCTCGATGATGTCGGTCCAGCGGTTCTTCGGCGCGAACTCCTCCAGCCAGACGGCGGCCATCACGCCCATCGGCACGGCGATCAGGGCCGTGACCAGCAGCATCATCGCCGAGCCCATCACGGCGCCGAGGATCCCGGCCTGTTCCGGCTCGGTCGAGTCGGCGTGGGTGAAGAAGTTGACGTTGAAGCCGCTGGTGACCGCGCCGCTCTTCTTCAGCCGGTCCAGCCAGTCGAGCTGGCGGTTGTTGAGCTTGCGGTCGGCCTCGTCTACCGCGCGCGTCATCTCGCCCTTGTAGAAGAGGTCGGCGTCGGCCTTGACCGGGCCGGTCACGATGATCGTCTTGCCGATCAGGTTCGGGTCGGCCTTGACCTTGTCGAGGATCTGGAAGCCCAGGTCGCGGCTGACCAGGGCCATGGCGTCGCCGGAATTGGTCCCGAACTCGTCCTCGGTTTCGCCCATCCGCTTCAGCAGCGAAAGCGCCACGACATAGTCGTAGTTGGACCCTTCGAGGTCGGCCCGGTCGATGCGCGCGGGGTCGAGATAGACCGGCAGCGAGACGGTGTTGGTGGTGAAGGTCGAATAGCCCTGCAGGCCGATCCGGCCGAGCAGCAGGACGAGGAACGACAGGGCGACGATGATCGCCACGCGGCCGTACAGCCGGAAGCGGGCCTCGGCGGCGTGACGCTTCTTCAGGCGTCCGTTCTTCAACTGGAGTTGGGCGGCGTCAGTCATATTGCTCGCGGTACTTCCGCACGATGCCCAGGGCGATGATGTTCAGCGCCAGGGTCACGGTGAACAGGGTGAGGCCGAGGCCGAAGGCGGCCAGGGTCTTGGGGCTGTCGAATTCCTGGTCGCCGGTCAGCAGGGTGACGATCTGCACGGTGACCGTGGTGACGGTGTCCAGCGGGTTGGCGGTCAGCTTCGCCTGCAGACCGGCGGCCATGGTCACGATCATGGTCTCGCCGATGGCCCGCGACACGGCCAGCATCAGGGCGCCGACCACGCCGGGCAGGGCGGCCGGCAGGATGACCCGCTTGACCGTTTCCGACTTGGTCGCGCCCATGGCGTAGCTGCCGTCACGCAGGCTCTGCGGCACGGCGTTGATGATGTCGTCGGACAGGGAGGAGACGAAGGGGATCAGCATGATGCCCATCACCACCCCGGCGGTCAGAGCCATCTGGTTCTGCACGGTCTCCAGATACTGGCCGAGGCTGTCCATCGGGCCGCCGACAAGGAAGCCGCCGATCCAGTTGAAGAAGGCGCGGAAGGTCGGGCCGACGGTCAGGGCGGCGAAGAAGCCGTAGACCACGGTCGGCACGCCGGCGAGAATTTCCAGCAGCGGCTTGATCGTCGCCCGCATTCCCGGCCCGGCGTATTCGGAAAGATATATGGCCGAGTACAGGCCCACCGGCGCGGCGACGGCCATGCCGATCAGCATGATCAGGAAGGTGCCGGCGAACAGCGGCACCGCGCCGAACGCGCCATCGGCGGCGACCTGGTCGCTGCGCATGGCGATCTGCGGGTCCCAGGCGGTCCCGAACAGGAACTCCGCGGGCGATACCGACTGGAAGAAGCGGTAGCTCTCCCAGACCAGCGACAGCAGGATGCCCAGGGTGGTCATCACCGCGATGGTCGAACAGGCGATCAGCAGGACATTGGTCCAGCCCTCCACCCGGTTGCGGGCGCGGAAATCCTTCGACAGGCGCGGATAGGCCAGCAGCACGCCGCACAGCGCCAGCACGCCCGACAGGCCGAGCACGGCGGCCAGGCCGATGGCGCTGATCCGGCGGCCCTCGGCGGCCTTGGCGTCCAGCGCGGTCTTGAGGTCGCCCTCATAGGCGATCTCGCTCTGGGTCTGGCCGCGGGCGGCGGCGCCGGCATCGCTCCAGAATACTTCCTGACGTTCGGCCTCGAGCGCGGCGACGGCGGCGGGAACCTGCAGGCGCAGCGCCGCGTCCTCGAGCCGGCCGCCGAAGATGGCGAACAGGATGACGATCATGGCCGCCGGCACGCCGGCCCACAGGGCCACCCAGGTCCCGTGATAGCCGGGCAGGGAGTGCAGGCGGGCGGATTTGCCATCGGACAGGGCGACGGCGCGGCGCCGGCCGATCAGGTACACGCCGACGGAGAAGGCGGCGAGCAGGGCCAGGGCGATCAGAACGGTCATCGCGGGTCCAAAACGGGGGCGGCGGGGAACGGCCGGAAACTGCCCGGCCGATGCTGCCCCTATGCGACACTTCTACGACAGTTTCGTGACGCCCTCCGGCTCGGCCATCCGGGCGACGGCGGCCAGCGGCAGCCAGACGGAAAATGCGGCGCCCCGGCCCACGGCGCTTTCCACGGAAACACCGCCCCGGTGACGGTTGACGATGTGCTTGACGATGGCGAGGCCGAGGCCCGTGCCGGTCTTGTCGCCGCTCTTCTGGCCCTCGACACGATAGAACCGCTCGGTCAGCCGGGGCAGGGCGTCGCGCGGCAGGCCGGGGCCGGCGTCACTGATCCGCAGCAGCGCATACTGCTCGCCCGGGCGATGATCCGGCGCCAGCAGGGTCAGGCCCGCGGCCTCGGCATCGCGCAACGGCGGCGGATCGCCGACGACCGGCGCGGTCACCTCGACGCGGACGGCGCCGCCGCGCGTCGAATATTTCACGGCGTTGTCGATCAGGTTCTGGATCACCTGGATGATCTGGTCGCGGTCGCCCTCGACGGTCGCGGACCCGGAGGCCGGCGCTGTCCAGTCGATACGCACGCCCTTGTCGCGGATGACGGGGGTCATGGCGTCGGCGACATCGGTGACCGCCAGCGCCAGGTCCACGCGGCCGTGCGGCGCGATGTGCTCGTTCAGTTCGATCCGCGACAGGCTCATCAGATCATCGATCAGGCGCGCCATCCGTTCGGCCTGGGTGTGCATGATGCCGAGGAACTTGTCGCGCGCGGCGACATCGTCGCGGGCCGGGCCGCGCAGCGTCTCGATGAAGCCGGTCAGCGACGCCAGCGGCGTCCGCAGTTCGTGGCTGGCGTTGGCCAGGAAGTCGGCCCGCATGCGTTCGGCGCGCCGCAGGTCGGTCTGGTCGCGCAGCACCAGCAAGGCCAGGGGCGAGCGTCCCGATTCCGCGACCAGCGGGCGGGCGACGACGGTCCAGGTCCGGTCGTGTGCGCCGCCGGCCTCGAACGCGGTATGGCCCGAGATGCCGCCGATCAGCGCCTCGTCCACCAGCTCGATCACCTGCGGATTGCGGATCACGGTGATCAGCAGGGCGTCGCGCCGCAGGATGCGGAACAGGGCCCTGGCGGCCAGGTTGGCGAACACCAGTGGGTGCCGGGCGTTATCGCCGGGCGCGCCGGCGGCGATGACCATCAGCGGGTCCTCGAGCGACTCGATGATCGCGGCGTAGGGAATCGGATCGACGGCCGGGCGCGCGGGCGTCGCGTCCGCCGGGACCGCGGACGCCCGGACG
>CANJYY010000127.1 GCA_947479185.1 Caulobacteraceae bacterium | reverse complement strand
CGGAAGACGCGCATACGGCCACGATCCTCGGCCTGAAGCTTGGCCTGGGCCCCGTGGACCGCACGCCGGACGATCCGATCCTCGCCACGACCCTGGCCGGCATTCCCCTCGCCGCCCCGGTCGGCCTGGCCGCCGGCTTCGACAAGAACGCCGAGGTCCCGGCCGCCATGCTGCGGGCCGGCTTCGGCTTCGTCGAATGCGGCACGGTCACCCCTCTGCCCCAGGCGGGCAATCCGCGGCCGCGCCTGTTCCGGCTGGCCGAGGACCGCGGCGTCATCAATCGCCTGGGCTTCAACAACGGCGGCCTTGGCGCCTTCGCCGGCAACCTGGCCCGCCGCCGCGCGGCCGGTCCGGTCGGAGCCAACATCGGGGCCAACAAGGACTCCGAAGACCGCATCGGCGACTACGTCCTGGGCCTGCAGCGGCTGTGGGGCCTGGCCGACTACTTCACCGTCAACATCTCCTCGCCCAACACGCCGGGCCTGCGCGCCCTGCAGACCCGCGCGGCGCTGGAGGAACTGCTCGGCCGGCTGGCCGAGGCGCGCCAGGCGCAGGTCGGCGACTACCCGATCTTCCTCAAGGTCGCGCCCGACCTCGAGGACGGCGAGGTCGAGACCATCGTCGAGACGGTCGCCGCCTTCGGCCTGCAGGGCATCATCGTCTCCAACACCACCATCACCCGCCCCGAGACCCTGCGCTCGCCGCTGAAGGGCGAAACCGGCGGCCTGTCGGGTCCGCCGCTGATGGCCCTGTCGACGACCATGCTCAGCCGTTTCCACGCGGCCAACGACCGCCATCGACTCACCCTGATCGGGGCCGGTGGCGTCGCGTCCGGGGCCGACGCCCTGGCCAAGATCCGCGCCGGGGCCAGCGCCGTGCAGCTCTATTCGGCCATGGTCTACGAGGGCCCGGGCCTGATCACGCGGGTCAAGCGCGAGCTTGCGGCGCGGCTGCGGGCCGAGGGGTTCGCGTCGGTCGGCGAGGCGGTCGGCGCCGGATGAGGCGCGATTTCCGCTCAACCGACTCCCGCCGCGCCTTCAAACCGCCACGCGGCCTTGCTCTTTTCGCCCCTCGCGCGAATTCTCCCGTCGTTGCTCTGTCGTCGGACGTGAAGTAACGCATGGCCATGGTCGACGCCCCGCCCCCCGAGACGGAGACGTCGGGACCGCACGCCCAGCCCTCGCGTCGCTGGCTGTGGCCCGGCGGCCTGTCCGCGCGCCTGCTGGTGCTGACGGCCCTGTTCGTGGCCGGCGCGGCGCTGTTCGTCTTCCCGGCGACCCTGGCGGCCTATGAGGAGCAGTGGCTGCTCGACCGTATCCGCGCCGCCGAACTGGCCTCGACCATCGCCGAGGCCGACCCCGCCCGCCGCGTCACCGCCCCGGTGCGCCAGCAGCTGCTGGAGCAGGCCGGCGTGGTCTCCGTGGCCATCCAGACCGACGGCATGCGCCGGCTGATCCTGGCCGCCCCCCGCGACCTGCGCACGCCCTACATGGTCGACATGCGCAACCAGAACCCGCTGGCCTGGATGATGGCCCCGTTCCAGACGCTGTTCGGCGGCCAGGGCCGGATGGTGCGGGTGATCGCCGAGCCGCGCTTCCGTTCCGGCGAGTTCGTCGAGATCGTCACCCCCGACGCGCCGCTGCGCGAGGCGCTGCTGGGCTATCTCGGCCGGCTGCTGGCGGTGACGCTGTTCGTCGCCCTGCTGGCGGGCCTGGCCGTCTATCTGGCGCTGAACGCCTTCCTTGTGCGGCCGATGCAGAAGATCACCCTGGCCATGGAGCGGTTCCGCGCCGATCCGGCCGACCCGGCCGCCCGGGTCAAACCCTCCCGCCGCCGCGACGAGATCGGCCGGGCCGAGGTCGAGCTGGAGCGGATGCAGGTCGACCTGCTGGCCGCCCTCAGCTCCCGCGCCCGCCTGGCCGCGCTCGGCGAGGCCGTGGCCAAGATCAACCACGACCTGCGCAACATGCTGACCAGCGCGCAGATCGCCTCGGACCGGCTGGCGGCCATCGGCGACCCCAAGGTGGCCCAGGCCCTGCCGCGCCTCGAGCGGGCGCTGGACCGGGCCGTGACCCTGGCCACCGACGTGCTGGCCTACGGCAAGTCGGCCGAGGCCGCGCCGGTCGCCCGGCCGACGCCGCTGCGCGCGGCGCTGGAAGCCGCCGCCGAGGACGCGGGCCTCAGCGAGGACGGCGTGCGGCTCGACACCCAGATCACCGACACCGATGCGGTCATGGCCGACCCCGACCAGCTGCACCGCCTGCTGGTCAACCTGTTCCGCAACGCCCGCGAGGCGATCCAGGACAAGGAACCCGAGCGTACCGGCAAGGTCCAGGCCGCCCTGACCCAACGCGACGGCGTCAGCATCCTGCGGCTGTCCGACGACGGCCCCGGCCTGCCCGAGCGGGCGATGATCAACCTGTTCCAGCCCTTCTCGGGCTCGGCCCGGCGCGGCGGCACGGGCCTCGGCCTGGCCATCTCCCGCGAGCTGGCCCAGGCCCATGGCGGCGACCTGACCCTGGTCAAGTCGACGGCCAAGGGCTCGGTGTTCGAACTGACCCTGCCCGGCGACCTCAGCGCGGAAAAGCCCAAGCGCGCCCGGCGCAAGACGGCGGAGGCCTAAGGCCCCGATGCCCCCCCTCGGGGGAGCTTTCGTCGCGAAGCGGTGACTGAGGGGGTTTCTATCCGCGACGCCGGCGCCGCCCCCCTCCGTCGCTGCTACGCAGCGCCACCTCCCCCGGAGGGGAGGCTCTCCTAGAACCCCTTCGCCACGCCCTCGCGGCGGGAGTCCGCGGCGCCGACCAGGCCGTTCGGCGTCATCGCCACGCCGTGCAGGCCGGAGTTCTCGCCGGCGGTGTTGTTGAACACCAGCCCACGGGCGGCCAGACCCTCGACCACGCCCGGCGGATAGCGCGCCGGCTCGCTGGAGAAGCGCGCGCCCCGCGCCACCAGGTTGGGCAGCTCGAAGGCCTCCTGGAGGCTCAGCTTCCAGTCCAGATAGCCGACCAGGGCCTTGAGATTGTACGACAGGATGCTGGTGCCGCCCGGCGAGCCCAGCGCCACGACCACCCTGCCCTGCCGGTCCAGCACGATGACCGGCGACATCGACGAGCGCGGCCGCTTGCCGCCAGCGGGCGCGTTGGCGGCCGGGGCGCCGTCGGGATCGTTCGGCGTGAAGCTGAAATCGGTCAGCTGGTTGTTGAGGAAGAAGCCGCCGACCATCCGGCCGGAGCCGAAGATGCTCTCCACCGTGGTGGTCATCGAGACCACGTTGCCCTTGGCGTCGACGATGACGAAGTGGGTCGTGCCGCCGGGTTCGACCGTGCGATCCGGTCCGCGCACGCCGGCGCCGTCGGGGTTGCCCGCCTGCGGCGGGGGCCCGGCGCGGTCGCCGATCAGTTTCACCCGCGCATCGACATAGGCGGGCTTGAGCAGGCCCTTGAGCGGCACATCGACAAACGCCGGATCGCCGTAGAACCGGTCGCGGTCGGCGTACATCACCCGCTCCGCCTCGGCGAGGCGCAGCCAGCCCAGCGGATCCCCCGGCCCGCGCGTGGCGATGTCGGTCCGCTCCAGCAGCATCAGCCCCTGCAACAGGGCCCCGCCGCTCGAAGCCGGTCGCGTCGTGCAGACCAGATAGACCCGGTAGGGCGCGCACAGCGCCTTGTCGCGGTTCGGGTGGTAGGCCTTGAAGTCAGCCGTCGACAGGGCGCCCGGCAGGTCGCCCTCCTTCACGCGGGCGACGATGGCCTCGGCGATCGCCCCCTCATAGAGCGCCGACGGTCCTTCGGCGGCGAGCCGGCGGACCGTGGCCGCGTAGGCTGCATTTCGCAGGGTGTCGCCGGCCTGGTAGCGCGCGCCATCGGCCTTCGTGAAATAGCGGACGGCGTCCGGGGCTCCGGACTGCGGTATCGGGCCATTGATCATCCCGGCCAGCCGCGGGCTGACGGTGAAACCGTCCGACGCCAGCCGTGCGGCGTCATCGAACAGCGTCGACCAGGGCCGGGCGCCGTGATCCTTGTGCGCCAGCGCCAGCATGGCCACCGCGCCGGGCACGCCGGTCGAGCGGCCGCTGAGCACGGCGGTGACGAAGGGCAGCGGCTTGCCGTCGGGGCCGAGGAACATGTCCGGCGAGGCGCCGGCCGGGGCCGTCTCGCGGCCGTCATAGGCGGCGACCGACCTGGAGGCCGCGTCGTAGTAGACCATGAAGGCCCCGCCGCCGAGGCCGGAACTCTGCGGCTCGACCAGTCCCAGCACGGCCTGCACGGCGACCGCCGCGTCGATCGCCGACCCGCCCTGGCGCAGCACCTTCAGGCCCGCTTCGGTGGCCAGCGGATTGGCCGTGGCCACCATCACCGACGGTCCGGCCTGCGCCACGAGCGGCGGCCCGGCGGTCTCGCGCGGCAGCAGGGAACAGCCGGCCAGCAACAGGGCGGCGAAGAGACTGAAGAGGCGCATGCGAACTCCCGGCGGACCGTCGCACCATAGGGTCCGTACGCCGGAGGGAAAGCCCCGCGCATGGACAAGTTCCGGAGGTCGTGCCACTCGGGCAGACATGAGCAAGGCCGGTCCCGGACCCCGAAACCTGATCACCGACGTGCCCGGCCTGACGGTCGGACAGGCGCAGGACGAGACCGTCCGCACGGGCGTCACCGTCATTCTGCCGACGCAGCGGGCCGTCTGCGCCGTCGATGTGCGCGGCGGCGGGCCCGGCACGCGCGAGACCGACGCCCTCAATCCCGAGAATCTCGTCGGCTCGGTCGACGCCGTGGTGCTGTCCGGCGGCTCGATGTACGGCCTGGCCGCCGGCGACGGCGTGGCCGCCTGGCTGGGGGCCCAGGGCCGCGGCTTCCGCGTCTCGCCGCTGCCCCAGGTGCCGCCCTCGCCGATCGTGCCGGCGGCCATCCTGTTCGACCTCGGCAACGGCGGCGACAAGCAGTGGGGGCTGGAGCCGCCCTACCGCCGGCTGGGCATCGAAGCCGCCGAAGCCGCTGGCCTCGACATCGCCCTCGGCGTCGCCGGGGCCGGCTACGGGGCCAAGGCCGGCCAGCTGAAGGGCGGCACGGGCTCGGCCTCGGTGGTCACCCATGACGGCTACACGGTCGGCGCCCTAGCCTGCGTCAACAGCTTCGGTTCGGTGGTCGGCGGCGACGGCCTGACCTTCTGGGCCGCGCCGTTCGAGATCGACGGCGAGTTTGGCGGCCGCTCGCCGGCGGGCCTCGCCATCGGACCCGACGACTGGGGCCTGGCCAAGGGCGCCCCCGCCGCCCGCGAGAACACCACCATCGCCTGCGTCGCCACAGACGCGGCCCTGACCCCGGCCCAGGCGAAGCGGGTGGCCATTATGGCCCAGGCGGGCCTCGCCCAGGCCATCCGCCCTGTCCACGCCCCCTTCGACGGCGACGTGGTCTTCGCCCTCTCCACGGGCCGCCTGGGGCTCGGAGAGACCCCCGACAGGATGGTGGCGCGCCTGGGAGCCCTGGCGGCCGACTGCCTGGCCCGCGCGGTCGCCCGCGGCGTCTACGAGGCGCTCGCCTGGCCGGGCTGTGACGTGCGCGACTGGCGAAGCCTGACGAGGGCTTAACGACCGTCGTTATTCGGAGCATGCTGAGGCCGCGCCCCCGGAGGTTGTCGCCTCCGCGCGACGCCGGTTGAGGGAGGTCAACGCAGATCCCCCGCGCACCGTCCAGTCTGTGGCTCTGACCAGGGAGATTTGCACCATGACGGGTTCGATGAAGGTTTCAGGCCGCGTGCTGCTGGCCGGTGCGGCGATCCTCGGCGCGGGCGCCGCGGGCCCCGCCCCGGTTCGTCAGGTCGTCACCGGCCCGGTGGCGGTCTACTGGATGAGCGCCCAGACCAGCAGCGGCATGGCCATGGGCGGCCAGGGCGGCGGCGGTCCCGGCGGCGGCCGGCCCTCGATGATGGCGATGATGGGCATGGGCCGCGGCGGCAACGTCGCGAAAAGCCTGCTGCTGCAGCTCGGCTCGTCGCAGCCGCCGGCCGGCGCGCCCGCGGCCGAGCACCAGCCTCCGTCGGTGCTCGGCGCCGGGCCCAGCCTGCCGCTGCTCACACCGCGCCAGGCGACCGCGCCGGCCACGCGCGAGGAGCCCGGCCTGCCGCAGTCCTACGAGAAGCCGCGCGGCCGCATGCTGATCTACTGGGGTTGCGGCGAGCGCGCCCGGCCCGGCCAGCCGATGGTCATCGACTTCGCCAAGGTCGCCGCCGGCCAGATGCCGCCGGAGTTCACCCGGATGATGCAGGGACTGCAGATCACCCCGATGCAGCCGCCCTCGCCGAGCCGCAACAAGACCTATGGCGAGTGGCCCAACGAGAAGACCCGCACCCAGGTCCCGGCCGGCGGCTCGCTGACCGGCGTGCATGTGGTGCGCGGCAACTACAGCCCGCCGATCCAGTTCCAGATGACGCCTGACCAGGACTTCCTGCCGCCGGTGCAGATGACCACCAACAGCCGCAACCCGTCGGGCTCGATGCAGCTCGGCTGGCGGCCGGTGAGCGGGGCCACCGGCTACATCGCCTCGACCATGGGCGGCGACGGCGAGACGGTGGTGCTGTGGAGCTCCAGCGAGGTCTCCAGCCTGCTGTTCGCCCTGCCCGACTACCTCAAGCCCTCGGACGTGACGCGGCTGCTGGCCAGCAAGGCGCTGATGCAGCCCGGCCAGACCAGCTGCACCGTGCCCAGGGAGGTCGCCGAGGCCGCGCCCCAGGCGATGTACCAGTTCGTCGCCTACGGCGGCGAAGCCAACTTCAGCTACCCGGAACGTCCGGCCGACCCGAAACAGGCCTGGAACATCGCCTGGACGGTCAAGGTCCGCTACCGCTCGGCGACCGGCGGTCTGCTCGGCATGGAGATGCCCGGCGCCGACGACGGCGATGACGAGGCGCCCCCCTCCGGCGCCCCCGGAAGGGGCAAACCCGGCAAGCCCGCCAAGCCCCGCGGGACCGATATCCTGCGCGGCCTGGGGCTGCCCATTCCGGGCGGGCGATGATTGTTTGAAAAAGGACCTCGCGGGCGCTTGCCATCCGGCAAATGCCCGACTAGGTTCCGCGCCCTTGCTGAAGGCCTAGACGGGCCCCGGCAAAGTGCGCGCCCGT
>CANJYY010000126.1 GCA_947479185.1 Caulobacteraceae bacterium | reverse complement strand
CTGACGATCAAGGCTCCCTATGCCGGCGAGGCCCAAGTGGCCGTGGCCACCGACCGGGTGATCGACTTCAAGACCTTCTCGGTCGGCCCCAACGGCGTGTCGGTGACGCTGAAGACCGACGCCTCATGGGGCGGCGGGGCCTATGTGCTGGTCAGCGTGATCCAGCCGCGCGACCCGTCCGTCACGCCCAAGCCGCGCCGCGCGCTGGGGCTGATGTATGTGCCGCTCGATCCCAGGGGCCGGAAGCTGACGGTCGACCTCGGCACGCCGGTGAAGCTCAACAGCCGCGCGCCGGTGGAGGTGCCTGTCACCGTCCGCGGCCTCGGCATCGGCCAGCGCGCCCGGGTGACCGTGGCGGCGGTGGACGAGGGTATCCTGCGCCTGACCAAGTTCGACTCGCCCGATCCGGTGAAGTGGTACTTCGGCAAGCGGGCGCTGACGCTCGACTACCGCGATGACTACGGCCGCCTGCTCGATCCGAACCTCGGCGCGCCGGCCAACGTCAACTTCGGCGCCGACCAGCTCGGCGGCGAGGGGCTGACGGTGACGCCGATCAAGTCGGTGGCCCTGTGGTCCGGCGTGGTCGAGACCGGTCTCGACGGCAAGGCGAAGATCAAGCTGCCCGCCGCCGACTTCAACGGCGAACTGCGGATCATGGCCGTGGCCTGGACCGACGAGGCTGTCGGCTCGGTGTCGAAGCCGATGACGGTGCGCGAGGCGGTGATCGCCGACCTCAACCTGCCGCGCTTCCTGGCCCCGGGCGACCGGCCGTTCGCGACGCTCGAACTGCACAACGTCGAGGGCGCGGCCGGCGGCTACACCGCCGAGACCCGCTCGTCCGGCGGGGTGGTGATGACCTTCAAGAAGCTGTTCCAGCTGGCGCTCGGCCAGCGGGTCGCCGAACGGATCCCGTTCAACGCCCCGACCCGTTCGGGCATCGGCAAGGTCGGCTTCTCCGTCGCCGGGCCGAACTTCTCGACCGGCAAGGACTATCCGATCCAGACGCGTCTGGGCTGGAGCCCGATCACCCGCACGACCGTCGAACTGCAGCGGCCGGGCGAGGCCTTCACCCCGTCGGCCCAGCTGCTGGCGGGCCTGGCGGCCGGCGATATCAGCCTGCAGGTCAGCTACTCGCCGTTCCGCGGCTTCGACCCTGGCCCGATCGCGGTGGCGCTGTCGCGCTATCCGTACGGCTGCACCGAACAGGTGGTGTCGGTGGCCTATCCGCTGCTGTTCGCCCGCGAACTGGCGCCCGACCCCAAGCGGCGCTCGTCCTCGGCGGCGCTGAACGACGCGGTCGGCAAGCTGCTCGATCGCCAGACCCTCGACGGGGCGTTCGGACTGTGGCGGGTCGGCGATGGCGAGGCCGACGCCTGGCTGGGCGCCTATGCGACCGACTTCCTGTGGGAAGCCAAGATGCGCGGCGCGCCGGTGCCGGAGGCGGCCATGGACCGCGCCCTGACGGCGATGCGCCAGATCAGCCGGCCGGAAGGCTGGGCCAGCGTCTCCTACCGCCTGGAATATCCGGAGTGGTGGTATCGCAACGATGCCGAGTCGAAGAAGGCGACACAGCGGATGCGCAGCCGCGCCTCGGCCTACGCCCTCTACATCCTGGCCAAGTCCGGCCGGGGCGACCTGGCGCGCCTGCGCTGGTGGCACGACGTCCACATGAAGGACGACGACTCGCCGCTCGCCCGCGCCCAGATCGGCGCCGGCCTGGCCCTGATGGGCGACAAGGCCCGCGCCCGGTCGGCCTTCAAACGCGCCGTCGCATCGCTCGGCTACCGCGACGAGGCCGACTGGTACCAGAGCCAGCTGCGCGACCTCGCCGGCATCATCGCCCTCGCCTATGAGGCCGGCGAAGTCGACATCGCCCGCGGTCTACAGGGCCGGCTTGAGAACGCCGTCCGTGATCCCGACTCGCTGAACACCCAGGAGCAGGCCCGCCTGCTGCAGGCGGCGTCGTTCATGCTGAAGGCGGCCGGCGTGATGCGCGTCGACGGGAAGGGCGCCCTGGCGCTGACGCCGGCCGGCGGCGCCCCGCGCTGGTCGGTCGGCCGCCTTGCCGACGCGGTGTTCACCAACAAGGGCTCAGGCGCCCTGTGGCGGACCGTGACCGTGCATGGCACGACCGTCGAGGCGCCGGGCGCGGCCGGGTCCGGCCTGTCGGTCGACAAGCGCTACTTCACCATGCAGGGCGGGGCGGTGAATCTCGCCGGCCTGCGGCAGGGCGATCGCGTGATCGTGCTGGTCTATGGCCGGTCGAGCCAGGCGCGAACGGTGCCTCTGGTCGTCGACGACGCCCTGCCGGCCGGCTGGGAGATCGAGACCGTGCTCGGTCCCGAGGACGCCAGGGAGGGACCGTTCAAGTTCCTCGGCGAACTGTCGGGGGCCGATGTGCAGGAGGCGCGCGACGATCGCTACATCGCCGCCCTCGATCTGGCCGGAGCCAAGCCGTTCGCCATGGCCTATGTGGCGAGGGCCGTGACGCCCGGCGACTTCTTCCTGCCCGCGCCGGAGGCCCGCGACATGTACCGCCCGTCGGTCTACGCCCGCGGATCGACCGCCCGCACGACCATCGCGCCGGGGAGCTAGCCCCGGCCGGTGCGTCGCCTTGTCCTTGGTCTGATTGCGTTCCTGACCCTCGAGGTCGTGTTGCTGACGGCGGACACGCTGTTCCCGCCGGATCTGTCGCGGGGACAGCGGTCCTCGCCGGTGGTGCTCGACCGGCGCGGCGTCTGGCTGCGCGCCCTGCCGGTCGAGAACGGCCGCTGGCGGATCCGCGCCGACCTGAAGCGGACAGATCCGAGCTTCGTCCGGCGGCTGATCACGATCGAGGATGCCCGGTTCTGGGGTCACGACGGCGTCGATCCGGCCGCCGTGGTCCGCGCGGCCGGTTCGGCCCTGCTGCGGGGCCACATCGTCTCCGGCGCCTCGACGCTCAGCATGCAGACGGCGCGGCTGCTGGAGCCGCATCCCCGGACCTTCTGGGCCAAGCTGGTCGAGATGGTCCGGGCCGTGCAGCTTGAGGGGCGGTATTCGAAGAAGGAGATCCTGGCCCTCTACCTGACCCTGGCGCCGTACGGCGGCAATCTGGAGGGCGTGAGGGCGGCCAGCCTGTCCTACTTCGGTCATGAGCCCGAGACCCTGACGCTCGGCGAACAGGCGCTGCTGATCGCCCTGCCGCAGTCGCCCGAAGTGCGCCGGCCGGACCGCAACCCCGCCGAGGCGCGGGCGGCGCGACATCTGGTGCTGCAGCGGATGGTCAAGGCGCGGCTGGCGACCCAGGCCGAGGCCGACGAAGCCGACACCGAGGCGCTGCCCGACCGGTCGGCCTTCCCCACCCTCGCCTGGCAGGCGACCGGCCAGCTGGCCCGCGCCGCGCCGGTCGGTCAGGCCACCGTGGTCAGCACGCTGGACGCCACCCTGCAGTCCCGGCTCGAACCGCTGGCCGCCGCCTACGCCCGGGAGCAGGGCGCCGAGGCCACCGCCGCCATCATGGTCGTCGAGATCAAGGGCCGCGCCGTGCGGGCGCTGGTCGGGTCCGGCGGTCTCGACCGGCCGGGCGGCTGGATCGACATGACGCTGGCCCTGCGCTCGCCCGGCTCGGCGCTCAAGCCGTTCATCTACGCCTTCGCCTTCGACGACGGCATCGCCGCGCCCGACACCGAGATGCAGGACGTCCAGACCCGTTTCGCCGACTATCAGCCTGAAGACTTCGACCGGGTGTTCCGCGGCAAGGTCACCGCCGGCGAGGCGTTGTCGCACTCCCTGAATGTGCCGGCGGTGCAGCTTATGGAGCGGATCGGACCGGCGCATTTCCTCGCCCGGATGGAGTCGGCCGGGGTCGATCTGGTGCTGCCGGACTCCAGGACCCGCGCGCCCGGCCTGGCCCTGGCGCTCGGCGGCGAGGGGATCACCCTGCGCGACATGGCGGTGCTCTACTGCGCGCTCGGCGACGAGGGACTGGCCAAGCCGCTGGCCTGGACCGAGGCGGAGGCCGCGCGGCGCGAGCGCAGCCGGGGCGGACGGCTGGTGCGGCCGGAGGCGGCGCGCCAGGTGCTGGACATCCTGCGCGAGGCGCCGGCGCCCAAGGGCCGCATTCCCAACGCGCTGACGTTGGGCGGCCCGGGCATGGCCTACAAGACGGGCACCTCCTACGGCTTCCGTGACGCGGTCGCGGCGGGGGTTGTCGGCGGCTATGTGATCATCGTCTGGACCGGCCGGGCCGACGGTGGCGCGCGCGGCGGCTTCACCGGTCGCGAGGCGGCGCTGCCGATGCTGTTCGACGCCGCCGACATCCTGTCGGCCCCGCGCACCGCGCCGCCACGCATCGCGCCGAAGGGCGCGCCGGGCGCGCTGGTGACGCTGGAGCGTCCCGAACACGGACCGAACCTGATCTTCCCACCCGATGGCGCGACGGTGCAGGTCGAGGCCTTCGGGCCGTCTTCGCGCGGGCTGGTGCTGGCCGCCGGCGGCGAGGGGCTGAGCTGGTATGTCGAGGGCCGGCCGCTGTATGTCGATCCCGTCAGTGGCCGGACGATCTGGCGGCCCGCGGCGGCCGGCTTCTACGAACTGATGGTCGTCGACAGCCAGGGCCGCGAGGCGCGCGCCAAGGTGCGCATCAAGGGTTAGCCCTGGTTCAGTTCATCGGCTTCGGCGGGGTTGGTCACGGTCACGCCGAGGTCGTTCACCAGCCCGTTCGACAGGCGGTAGACCCAGCCGTGCACGGACAGGCTCTGGCCGCGCGCCCAGGCGTCCTGGACGAAGACGTCGGAGGCGACGTTCTGCACCTGGCGGATGACGTTGAGTTCGCACAGGCGATCCCAGCGTTCCCGCTCGTCGAGGGCCTCCAGTTCCTCCCGGTTCTGGGCCGCGACCTCGCGGATCGGGTGCAGCCAGTGGTCGACGAGGCCGCGGCGCACACCGTCGACCGCCGCCCGCACGCCGCCGCAGCCGTAGTGGCCGACGACCATGATGTGCTTCACCTTCATCACGTCGACCGCGAACTGCAGCACGCTGAGATAGTTGGCGTCCTGCGGCGGGGCGAGGTTGGCGACGTTGCGGTGCACGAACAGCTCGCCGGGATCCAGGCCGACGATCTCGTTGGCCGGCACGCGGCTGTCGGAGCAGCCGATCCACAGATATTCCGGGCTCTGCTGGTTCTCGAGCCGCCTGAAGAAGTCGGGGTCGACCTCGACCTTCCTGCGCGACCAGTTGCGGTTGTTGTCCTTCAGATCTTCGAGCAAGCGGGGTCCCCTAGGTCTGAGCGTCAGGCTGGTTGTTCGGATGGGCGGCGGCGATGGCCGGGTGCAGAAGCGCCGCATCTGCGGCGGCGACCAGCGCCGGGAAGGGCGTCAGGTCGACCTTGAAGCGCCGGGCGTTGTAGACCTGCGGCACGAGAAGGCAGTCGGCCATGGTCGGCGTGGCGCCGAAGGCGAAGCCGGCGCCGTGTCGGGCGATCATCGGCTCCAGGGCGTTGAAGCCGTCGCTGATCCAGCCGTGCACCCAGGCGTCGACGTCCGGCTGCGGCACGTTGAGCCGGGCCAGGGTCTGGAGAATGCGCAGGTTGTTCAGCGGGTGGATGTCGCAGGCGATGATGCCGCACATGGCCCGGACGATCTGGCGGTCGAACGGATCCTTCGGCAACAGCGCCGGCTCGGGGTGCGACTCCTCGAGCCATTCGAGGATCGACAGTGACTGGGTCAGCACATGGCCCTCGACCTCGAGCGCCGGCACCAGATGCTGGGCGTTGACCGCGCCGTAGGCTTCGCCACGCTGCTGGCTGGCGACCAGATCCACGGGCGCGTAGTCGTAGGCCAGCCCCTTGAGATTGAGGCCGATCCGCACCCGGTAGGGCGCCGAGGCGCGCCAGGCGCTGTGCAGCAAAAGACCCATCAGACGATCCTGAACGACAGGGCGCCGACGCCCTCGACCGAGCCCTCGACCTTGTCGCCCCGGACCAGCGGGCCGACGCCCTCGGGCGTGCCGGTGAAGATGAGATCCCCCGGTTCGAGTTTCCAGAGTTTGCCGGCCTCGACGAGGATTTCCTCGACCGACCAGATCATGTCGGCCACGGCGCCGTCCTGCTTCGTCACGCC
This sequence comes from Caulobacteraceae bacterium, assembly GCA_947479185.1. Classification (GTDB taxonomy): domain Bacteria; phylum Pseudomonadota; class Alphaproteobacteria; order Caulobacterales; family Caulobacteraceae; genus Caulobacter. The sequence continues at coordinate 1,044 of CANJYY010000126.1, read as the reverse complement.
GTTGACGCTGATGGTTATGCGGCCCTGCGGGATCACGCCCGTCGTGGGAACGATGGCCGTGATGGGCGCGCTGGCGTCGAAGCCCTTGGCGGCGTCCCACGGCTGGCCCTTGGCCTTGAAGGCGTTCTGCAGGTCGCGTCGGGTCAGGTCGACGCCGACCGCGAAGCCGAAGATCGCCCCGCCCTCACCGATGGCCACGACCAGTTCGATCTCGTGGTGCAGGTCGCTGGTCGCGGACGGGTAGGGGACGTCCGCGCCGGGAAGAACCACCGCGTCGGCCGGCTTGCTGAAGAAGAACGGCGGATCGCGGTCATCACCGCCCATCTCGCGCCGGTGAGCGGCGTAGTTGCGGCCGACGCAGAGGATGCGTCGCACGGGGAACGGCCGGTCCGAACCCTGCACGGGCACGGTCGGCTGCGGGCGGATCGATACGGCGAAGGCGGTCATGGGCGCGCTGTTACTCCGGGAGCCTCTGTCGCGCTACCCCACCTACAGCTTGAACACCTTCCTCAGGAACAGGGTCTCGGCTTCGCGCTGGGCGTCGATGTTCTGCTTCTTGCGGAAGCCGTGGCCCTCGTCGCCGGCCAGCATGTACCAGACCTCGCCGCCCTTCGCCCGGACCTTGGCGACGATCTGTTCCGCCTCCGTCCAGGGCACGCGCGGGTCGTTGCGGCCCTGGATGACGAACAGCGGCCTGGTCATCCTGTCGGTCAGGTTCAGCGGCGAGATGCGGTCGAACACCGCCTTCATCGCCGGCACGCGTTCATCGCCGTATTCGGCCCGGCGTAGGTCGCGGCGGTAGCCCTCGGTGTTCTGCAGGAAGGTGGTGAAACTGGAGATGCCGACGATGTCGATGGCCCCGGCCAGCCGGTCGTTGAACGCGGCCAGCGAGGCCAGCACCATGAACCCGCCGTAGGAGCCGCCGTAGACCACCACCCGGGACGTATCGAGGTCCGGCTGGGTGGCGATCCAGTCAAGCAGGGCGCCGATGTCCTTGACGCTGTCCTGGCGCCTCGGCCCGTTGTCGAGCGACAGGTAGGTCTT
>CANJYY010000125.1 GCA_947479185.1 Caulobacteraceae bacterium | reverse complement strand
GTTACGCGAAGCGCGTCGCCCAGGTGCTGGCAGCCGAAGCCCCGCTGGGCGGCGAGGCCCTTACCCGCGCGGTGGCCGTCAACCTCTACAAGCTGATGGCCTACAAGGACGAGTACGAGGTCGCGCGGCTCTACACCGACGGCCGGTTCGCCGCGGAGCTGGCGGGCACCTTCAAGGGCGGCAAGGTCAAGGTGTGGATGAGCCCGCCGCTGATCGCGCCGAAGGACGCCGATGGCCGGCCAAAGAAGATCGCGCTCGGCGGCTGGATGATCGATCTGGTCTTCCCGCTGCTGACCAGGATGAAGGGTCTGCGCGGCGGTCCGCTGGACGTGTTCGGCATGACCGGGGAGCGCAGGATGGAGCGCGGCCTGATCGTGTCCTACGAGGCCCAGCTGGACAGGATCCTCGCCGGCCTGACCGCCGACCGCCTGGCCCTCGCCGCCCGCATTGCCGCCGTGCCGCAACAGATCCGCGGCTACGGCCACATCAAGGAAGCGGCCGTGAAGACGGCCAGGGCCGATGAAGCGGCGCTCTGGGCGGAGTGGGGGTAGGCGGAGCGGGGAGGGCGTTGCCTTCCTCTCCGCGTAGCGGGGAGGGGAACCATGCGAAGCATGGTGGAGGGGCAGCGCCGGACTGGCCGGAAGGACCGGAATTCAGGAGGTGGCGGCTCGCGCCTGCGCCGCCCCTCCACCGCCCTCCGGGCGGTCCCCCTCCCCACTACGTGGGGAGGACCGTTACTTACCCCAACCGTCCCCGCCAGAACGCCTCCGCCATCTCCTCCGGTCGCAGGTGTGCCCGCTCCAGCGGCGTGAACCCCGCCGGCGGCTCCCACTCAGGCCCCACCGGGTCCACCCTCAGCACATCCGCATAGAGCCTCGGCGCATCGTCCGGCCTGCCGGCCCACCAGATCGCCGGGCCCTTCTGTCCGCGCGCCCGCCGCAGGTTGCGGGCGGCCAGGGCGGTGGCGTGGGTCATCACCCCGACCAGCACCCCGTCCCGCGTCCTCTGCGGCAGCCCCAGGGGCTCGGGGTGTCCGCCCCAGGCCAGCAGCGCCTGGGCCAGCTTCAGCTCCCTGATGGTCAGGGCCCCGCGCCCGCCGACGATCCGCTGCAGCTCGGCCGCCGCCACCAGCAGCTCGCTGATCACCGGGCTCAGCAGGTCCTTCAGCGCCGCGTGCGACCGCGCGAACAGCCGGCTCATCTCGAGAAAATCCTCGCCGATCGGCGGGGCGTCGGCGAACAGCTCGGGCAGGATCTGGCCGGCCAGGGTCGGGCCGCCGCCGCCGTTGAACCGCGCGCCGCCCACAACCCGCCCGTCGACCACGGCCAGCAGATAGGCGGCGTCCGCCCTGTCCCACGGATCGGTCTCGCGCCCGTCGGGCCGGCGCAGCTCCTCCCAGCCCTTGAGGTCGACGAACACCTCGTGGCGGATGCGGAACATGTCGTCCATCAGCGCCGGGAAGGCGTCGCGGTTGGCGGCGTTGAGCAGCAGGATCACGGGCCAGGTCTCCGGCCCACCCAAGGATGTCAGTCCCGCGAGAACAACTATAAGAGGTTAATCGATAACGCGCAACCTTGCGGCGGCGCGATCGGCCTCCAGAGCGGCGACAAGGCCGTGGTCGTCCGCGCGCCGCGCCGCCTCGACCAGCGTCAGGTCGATGACGTCGCGCTGGGCATGGCTGCCGCCGAACCGGTGGGCCACGTCCCGCACCGGCCGCAGGGCCGCCAGAGCGCCCCGCCAGTCGCCCTCGCCGAAGGCCGCCAGGCCGCGCACCACCGGCTCGCCGACCTGTACGAAGGCGGCGTTGTCGCCGCCGGCCGCGATGGCCCGCGCCTGGGCCTCGCGCAACGCCGCGAGAGCGTCGGTCCGGCCCGCGCCGACGAAGGCCATGGCGGCGTGCGCGTCGTTGAAGGCGTACAGGCTCTCGGCCACCGCCGGCGCCCAGCCGTCGGCCAGCTCCGTCCAGCGGTCACCGACGTCCACGCCCTGCAGATGCAGCCGCCAGAGCAGGGCCGAGGCGTCGACCATGTCATAGGCCAGCGCCGACCGGTCGCCCCGGATGGGGTCGTCATACAGCGCCAGCACCGCGTCGGTGTCGCCCAGCCCCAGGTGGAACAGCGCCAGATGCCACCAGTTGTGCACCTGGAAATAGCTGTCGCCGGTCCAGCGGGCGAGGTCCTCGCGCATCCAGGCGACGCCCTCCTCGCGGCGGTTCTGCATCTCCAGCACATGGGCCACGGCGTGCTGTGCCCAGCCGTTGCGCGGCTCGATCTCGATGGCCCGCCGCCCGGTCGCCTCGGCGGCGGCGTAGTGGCCGGTCTCCTCCAGCCCGAAAGCGTGCAGCCCGAGTACGGCGTGATAGCCGGGCATGTTCTCGCTCCAGTGGGGCAGGGCGGCGGCGATCCGGTCGCGCAGCATCCGCGAGTCACCCCTCAGGAAGTCGAGCAGCTGGCCGATCTGCAGCGCCAGGGCGTCGCGGGGGTACTTCGCCGAGACGTCCGCCAGCACCTTCGCCGCCGACGCGATCTCGCCGCGCGCCATATGGCCGAGCGCCGCCACATGGCCGGCCTCGCGATCGCTGGTCGGCAAGGCCAGTGCCCGGGCGTGGCAGTCCAGCGCCACCGGCAAGGGCGCGGCATCGGTGCCCGCCGCGTGCAGGTAGCCGAGGAACACCCGGGCCATGACGAAGTCCGGGCTGTCGGCCAGCGCCGCGCGCAGACCCCGCACCGGCTCGCCGATGAAGCACTGGTGCCCGGCCAGCACCGTCTCGTAGAGATCGAGGGCCGCCGCGCTGGCCCCCGTGGGCCGCTGGGCGGTGGCGATGTCGAAGGCCATGGGTCACTCGTCCGTTCAGGAAATCACAGCTTGGCCTGACCGGCCGCGCTGGTCTACGCCTTGGACATGAACGAGTTCGACTTCGACGCGATGGTGGTCGGCGCCGGCGCGGTGGGCCTGGCCACGGGCTACGCCCTGGCGCAGCGCGGCCTGTCCGTCGTGGTGCTGGAGAAGGAAAAGATCGTCGGCCAGGGCGTGTCCTCGCGCAATTCCGAGGTCATCCACGCCGGGCTCTACTATCCGTCCGGCTCGCTGAAGGCGCGCTTCTGCGTCCAGGGCCGCCGGCTGCTGTACGCATTCCTCGACAAGCACCATGTCGACTATCACCGGTGCGGCAAGCTGGTCGTGGCCAACGGCCCGGCCGAGGTCGAGCATCTGGACGCCATTCTCGAACAGGCGCGGATCAATGACGTCGAGGGCATGGCCCGTCTGACCGGCGCGGCGGCCATGGCCATGGAGCCGGGCCTCAAGTGCGACATGGCCCTGCTGTCGCCGGAGAGCGGCGTGTTCGACAGCCACGGCTACATGACCGCCCTGGTCGGCGAGATCGAGGCCCACGGCGGCGCGGTGGTCACCTCGACCCCGTTCGAGGGCGCGACGCCCCTGCCGGGCGGCGGTTTCAGCGTGCGGGCCGGCGGCGAGGCCCCGACCACGCTCACCGTGCGCCGGCTGGTCACGGCCGCGGGCCTGGGCGCCCAGACCGTCGCGGCCCTGATTGAGGGCTTTCCAGCCGACCAGATCCCCGCCCGCCACTTCGGCAAGGGCGTCTACTTCCGTCTGGCCGGCAAGGCGCCGTTCGAGCATCTGATCTATCCGCCGCCGATCCACGGCGCGCTCGGCACCCACTACCGCAAGGATCTCGGCGGCCAGGCGGTGTTCGGCCCCGACCTCGAATTCGTCGAGACCGAGGACTATTCGGTCGATCCGGCCAAGGCCGCAGCTTTCGCCGCCTATATCCGCAAGTTCTGGCCCGCCGTGCCCGAGGACCACCTGTCGCCCGACTACGCCGGCCTGCGCCCCAAGATCCACGGCCCCGACGAGCCCCAGCCCGACTTCCGGCTGGATGGCGTGGATGTGCATGGTCTGCCCGGCCTCGTGGCCATGTTCGGGATAGAGAGCCCGGGCCTGACGAGCTCGCTGGCCATTGGGGAAGCAGTGGCGCGAATCCTCTCCGCGTAGCGGGGAGGAGCTATTTGGACGGAACCAGCCGCAGCACCTTCCCGTCGCTGTCATCGGTGGCCACATACACCGCCCCGTCCGGCCCGACCCGCACATCGCGGATGCGCAGCTTCAGGTCCTGCAGCAGCCATTCCTCGCCGACCACCCGGTCGCCGTTCAGCGTCAGCCGCACGAGCTTCTTGCTGCTCAGGCCGCCAATGAACAGGCTGCCCTTCCAGGCCGGGAACAGAGCGGCGTCATAGAAGGCCATGCCCGACGGCGCGATCACCGGGTCCCAGTAGTAGACCGGCTGCTCCATCCCGGCCTTCGCGGTGATCCCGTCGCCGATCGGCTCGCCGGAGTATTCCTCGCCATAGGTGATGGTCGGCCAGCCGTAGTCCTTGCCGCCCTTCGGGATGTTCAGCTCATCGCCGCCCCTGGCGCCATGCTCGACGGTCCACAGCCGGCCGGTCCACGGGTTGATCGCCGCTGACTGCAGATTGCGGTGGCCGTAGGACCAGATGCTCTTGATCGCAGGACTGACGGCCGCGAACGGATTGTCCTTGGGAATGGCCCCGTCGGGATAGATCCGGATCACCTTGCCGAAGGCCGAGGCCAGGTCCTGCGCCTGCATCCGGCCCGGCAGGATCGAGCGCTCGCCGGTGGTGATGAACAGGAAGCCGTCCGGCGAGAAGGCCAGCCGGCTGCCGAAATGCTGCACGGAATCGAGCGTCGGCGTCATGCGCCAGATGACCTGCACGGCCTCGACCCGCGCCGCGCCGCCGTCCAGGACCAGCTTGCCGCGCGCCGCCGCCGTGCCGTTGCCGCCTTCGCGCGGCTCGGCATAGGTCCAGTAGATCAGGTGGTCCGTCTCGAAGTCCGGCGACAGGGCCACGTCCAGCAGTCCGCCCTGGCCGCGCGCGTCGACGGCCGGCAGGCCCGCGACCGGCGCCGACAGCGTCCCGTCCTTCGCCACGAGCCGCAGCCGGCCGGGCCGCTCGGTGACCAGCATCCGACCATCGGGCAGCCAGGCCATGGCCCAGGGATGGTCGAGCCCGGTGGCGACCGTCTGGACCTCGAAGGCGACATCGGCGCTGACCCGCGGCGCGCGGGTCTGGCCAGGGAAGGCCGGGGTCTGGCCCTCGGCATTGGGCGGCCGGGTTTCCAGCGGCTGGCCGGCGGCCGTCTGGGCGCCGGACGGCTGTCCGCCGCAGGCGGCGAGGATCAGGGCGGCGAGGGCGAGCGGGGCAGGGCGCATGGCGGCAGTCTCCTCAGGAGTCCCCGGTCAAAGAGGACAGGGCGGCGCGGGGTTCCGCGCCTTCCAGGTGAATCCGTGACCACAGGGCGAAGAACATCAGCGGCCAGCGATTGTGCGCCTGGTCCGGGTCGGTGAATACGGCGCGCACGGCCTCGACGTCGCAGGTCTCGGCCACGGCCTGAACGCCGGCGATGCGCGGGCCCATATCCCCGGCGCGCGGCGCGATCCAGCTGGCCACGGGGACGGTGAAGCCCTTCTTCTTCGCCCACGGCTCGGCCGCCGGGCAGTGCCGCTCCAGCCACTTGCGCAGGATGTATTTGCCGTACTTGCCGCGCACCTTCATCCGGTCCGGCAGGTTGAACGCGAACGCCGCGACTTCCCTGTCGAGGAAAGGCGTGCGGCCCTCCAGCCCGTGCGCCATCAGCATCCGGTCAAGCTTCAGCAGCAGGTCATTGGGCAGCCAGGTGACGATGTCGGCGTACTGGGCCTGCTGGAGGGGGGTGTAGTCCGTCGGCGCCTGCGCCGTCTGCCGCCACCGGGCGAGGGCGGCTGCCCCACCGTCTTTAAGGAAGGGCGCGTCGATTTGCGGTTCGGCGGGGCGCCCGCCCAGCCAGGACGGCCGCAGCGCCCGGCGATAACGGCCGTAGCCGCCGAACAGCTCGTCCCCGCCTTCGCCGCTGAGCACCACGGTCAGCGTGCCCTTTGCCGCCTCGGCCAGCTTGTAGGTCGGCAGACAGGCGTAGTCGGTCGTCGGATCGTCGAGGAAGTTGGCCACCTGCGGCGCGATGCGCCAGAAGTCTTCCTCGCCGAAGGTCGTCTCGCGCCAGTCGAGGTTCAGGGCCTTCGCGACCCGTTCGGCCGCGCCCCGCTCGTCGCGCGCCTCCGGTGCGTCAAAGCCGCAGGTGAAGGCGGTGACCGGCCGTTCGTTGAGCCGGCTCATCAGCGTGGCGATGGCCGAGCTGTCGATCCCGCCGGACAGGAACAGGCCATAGGGGACATCCGAGCGCTGGTGGACGCGGACGCTGTCCTCAAGGATGGCGTCGAGCGCCTGGAGCGCGGCCTTGTCATCGTTCGGCGGAGGGGGGCGGCCGGCTGCTTCCCAATCCAGCAGGCCGAAGCCGGCGATCTCGCCCTCGGCGTTCCACCGGGTGACAAGTCCCGGAGACTGCCGGTCGATCCAGCGGCCGGAGATGTCGTCGATCCCGTATCCGAGGGCCAGGACCTGCTCCACGGCTTCCGCTGCGGGCGAGGGCAGCTCGTCGGCGAATGCGCCCGACTCCGACGCGAAGGCGATACCTTGTTCAGTCTGTGTGGTGTGGAGCGGCTTGATCCCGAATCCGTCCCTGACCAGCCACGTCCGCCCATCACAGCCGATCAGGCAGAAGGCGTACATGCCCCGTAGCCGCTCAAAGGCCTTCTCGCCCTCCTGGGCGTACAGGTGCAGCAACGGCTCGAAGTCCGAGCCCGTGGCCAGCTTGCCCTTCAGCTGGAACTCCTCGGCTAGCTCCAGGTAGTTGTAGATCTCGCCGTTGCCGATGATCGTCGAGCCGGCGGCGTGCAGGGGCTGCCAGCCGCCTTCGAGGTCGATGATCGACAGGCGAGCATGGGCCACGCACCAGCCCGGCCCGCTCTCGACGCGGATGCCGTTCGGCCCGCGGTGGGTGATGCGCTCGATCATCGCCCGCACGTCGCGCTCGGCCTGTTCAGGGTCGGTGACGCCCAGAATCCCCGCGATGCCGCACATCAGCCTTCCCCCAGTCGCGAGAACAGATGGCGCCATTCCTCGACCACGGCGGCCTCGGCGAACTCGGCCTCGACGCGGGCGTGCCCGTTCTGGATCAGCCTGATGCGCAGCATCGGGTCGGCCAGCACGGCCTTGACCCGCTCGGCCAGCGCCTCGGCGTCGTCCACC
>CANJYY010000124.1 GCA_947479185.1 Caulobacteraceae bacterium | reverse complement strand
GGTCTTCTTGAAGTAGGCGACCTGGATGATGACGCTGAGCAGTTCGGCGACGAACAGGCCGCCGATGATTGCCAGGACGATCTCGTGCTTGGTCGCCACGGCGATCACGCCCAGCGCGCCGCCAAGGGCCAGCGAGCCGGTGTCTCCCATGAAGATCTTGGCCGGCGGGGCGTTGTACCAGAGGAAGCCCAGCCCGGCGCCGATCAGGGCGCCGCAGATGACCACGAGTTCCCCGACGCCCGGCACGAAGTGGACCTGCAGGTATTCGGCGAAGACGTAGTTGCCGACCAGATAGGCGATCAGGCCCAGCGCCGCCGCCGCGATCATCACCGGCACGATGGCCAGGCCGTCGAGGCCGTCGGTGAAGTTCACCGCGTTGGAGAAGCCGACGATGACCACCGCGCCGAACGCGACATAGAACCAGCCCAGGTCGAGCAGCAGCCGCTTGAAGATCGGGAAGGCCACCGAGGTCGACAGTTCGGGCGCGTCGGGTGACTTGCCGCCGAACTTGATCAGGATGATCACCGCCGCGAAGGCGATGGCGAACTGGATGACCAGCTTGACCGGCCCGGACACGCCGGCCGTCGTCTGTTTGGTGACCTTGTCGTAGTCGTCCATGAAGCCGAGCACGCCGTAGCCGGCGGTGACCATCAGCACGACCCAGACATAGATGTTGGTCAGGTTGGCCCACAGCAGGGTGCCGCCGATGGCGCCGGCGAGGATCATCAGGCCGCCCATCGTCGGCGTGCCGGCCTTCTCGATGACGTGGCGCTGGATGCCTTCGGCCCGGATCGGCTGGCCCTTGCCCTGCTTGGCGCGCATCCAGTTGATGAAGCGCGAGCCCATCGCCACGGCGATGATGAAGCCGGTAGCGGTCGCCATGCCGGTCCTGAAAGTCAGGTATTTCAACAGGTTCAGAAGTGGAACCGAATCCCGCCAATCGGCAAGGAACTGCAACATCAGGCCGTCTCCCCCGTAACGTCCAGGGCGGCCAGGGCGGCGGCTATCGCGCTCGCCCGGCTGCCATTCGACCCCTTGACCATGACCAGGTCGCCCGGCTCGACGGCCGCCGCGATCCGCGGCGCCAGATCGGCCGCCGCTTCGGCGTAACCGCCCCGACGAGTCGGCGGAAGGGCGTCCCACAGTGATTTCATCATCGGCCCGGCGCAGAAGGCCAGATCGACATTGGCCGCCTCGATGGGCGCCGCCAGACCGGCATGGAAGGCGGGCGCGTCGGGGCCGAGCTCCAGCATGTCTGTCAGCACCACGATCCGCCGGCCACGCGCCTGCCGGGCGCCGAGGGTCTTGAAGGCGGCGACCATCGAGATCGGATTGGCGTTGTAGCTTTCGTCGATCAGGGTGAAGGCGCCGCCCGCGATGCGCACGGTCTTCTCCGCGCCGCGACCGGCCAGCGGCGCGAAACCCGCCAGGGCTTCCAGCGCGACCGCTCGGTCGACGCGCATCGCCTCGAGCGCCAGCAACGCGCAGAGACTGTTGAGCCCCCAGTGCACGCCGGTCTGCAACAGCGGATAGCTGAGCGCCTCGCCGTGGATCACCGCCCGGACGCTGGCGGCGCCGTGCGCGGCGGTGAAGTCGACCAGCCGGGCGTCGCAGCCCTCGCCCGAACCGAACGACACGACGCGCGCGCCGGCCGCGCGGGCGTGCTGGGCCAGCATGTCGAACCAGCGGTTGTCGGCGTTGAGCACGGCCACGCCGTCCGGCTCGATGCCGTCGAAGATCTCGGCCTTGGCGCGGGCCACGCCCTCTTCGCCGTCAGGGAAGTTCTCGATGTGCACCGGGCCGACGGTGGTCACCACGGCGACCTCTGGCCGGACCATCTTCGACAGCGGCGAGATCTCGTCGGCGTGGTTCATGCCGATCTCGAACACCGCCCGCTCCGTCGCCCAGGGCATGCGGGCCAGCGTCAGCGGGACACCGATATGGTTGTTGTAGGACTTGACCGACGAGTGCCAGCGACCAGCCCCGGCGAGGCCCGCGGCGATCGCCTGGGTCACGCTGGTCTTGCCGACCGAGCCGGTCACGGCGGCCCGCAGCGCCAGCGAGCGGTCGCGCGCGGCGGCGCCGAGGGCCTCAAGCGCCTTCAGGGTGTCGGGCACAAGCACATGCGGCCCATCGACGGGCTTCGAGGCCAGGACACCGGCGGCGCCGGCGGCGCGGGCGCCGGGCGTGAACGCATGGCCGTCCCGCTCGCCGGTCAGGGCGACGAACAGATCGCCCGGGTCGACCGCGCGGCTGTCGATCGACACGCCGGTCGCCTCGAACGGCGCGCCGACGGCCTGGCCGCCGGTGGCGGCGGCGATGTCGGCGGAGGTCCAGAGCGCGTCAGCCATGGGGCCTCTCCAGGCCGAGGGCCGCGGCCGTCTCGGATACATCGTCGAAGGGGTGGTTCACGCCGGCGACCAGCTGGCCCTGCTCATGGCCCTTGCCGGCCACGACGAGCACATCGCCCTCGCCCAGCAGGGCGGCGGCGGCGCGGATCGCCTCACGGCGATCGCCGATCTCGCGGGCGCCGGGCGCGGCGGCGAGGATCTCGGCGCGGATGGCGGCCGGAATCTCGGAGCGCGGATTGTCGTCGGTGACGATGGCGACGTCGGCCAGCCGGGCGGCGATGCCGCCCATCTGCGGGCGCTTGCCGCGATCCCGGTCACCGCCGGCCCCGAACACCACGATCAGCTTGCCGGCCGTGTGCGGGCGCAGCGCCTTGAGCACCGTCTCCAGGCCGTCGGGCGTATGGGCATAGTCGACATAGGCCTCGCCGCCGCGCGGGCCCGCCCCGACGTGCTGCAGTCGGCCGGGCGCGCCGTCGAGGCTTTCCAGCGCGGCCAGCACGGCGCCGGCGTCTTCCCCGGCCGCGATGCACAGGCCGGCCGCGACCAGCGCGTTGTCGGCCTGGAAGGCCCCGGCCAGCGGCAGGCGGATATCGAATGACCGGCCGTCCCGCTCGACCGTCAACTGCTGGCCGTCGGCCGTCAGGCGGCGGGACGTCAGGCGCAGGCCCTGCCCCGCCTCGCCCGTCGACAGCACCGGGTGACCGGCATCGGCCGCAACCTTGGCGAAGACCTCGAACTGGTCGCTGTCGGCGTTCAGAACGGCCGCGCCGCCGGCCGGCAGGAGGGTGTCGAACAGGCGCAGCTTGGCCGCGCGATAGACGCCCATGGTGCCGTGGTAGTCGAGGTGGTCCTGGGTCAGGTTGAGGAACCCGGCGGCCGTCAGCGCCACGCCGTCCAGCCGGCGCTGGTCGACGCCGTGCGAGGAGGCCTCCAGCGCCACATGGGTCACGCCGTCGGCGGCCAGTTTCGCCATCAGCTCGGCGACATCGGCGGCGTCGGGCGTGGTCAGGCCCGGCGGCGTGATCTGGATGTCCGGCGAACCCGCCTGCGAGACGGTGACGCCGAGCGTGCCCATGCTGGCGGCCTTGCGGCCCAGGCGGGCGAAGATCTGGCGGCAGAAGGTGGCGACCGAGGTCTTGCCGTTGGTGCCGGTGACCGCCACGCAGACCGGCGGCTGGGCGCCCCAGAAAGCGGCGGCGGCCAAGGCGTAGGCGCGGCGCAGGTCCGTCGCGTGGATCACGGGCACGTCCGCGCGGACCACATCGTCCGGCGCGAGGATCGCCGCGGCGCCGGCGGCGACCGCGCCGTCGACAAACGCCCGGCCGTCGACCTTCGAGCCCGGCATGGCCGCGAACAGGAAGCCCGGCCTCACCTTGCGGCTGTCGGCGGTGACGCCGGTGATCAGCGGGTCGGGGCTGACGGCGCGGCCGATGATCCGCGAGAGGGGCGCGGTCACAGTCCGCTCTCCGGCGTCGCCCCGACGGCGGTCGGCGCGGCGGCCCGGGCGGCGATCAGGGTCGGGGCGCCGTAGGCCGGCGTCATGTGGCGCGATACGCCGAGGAAGGGCGCGATGCGGTCGATGGTGCGGCCCACGGCCGGCGCGGCGACCCAGCCGCCGGTGCGGATGCCGCCCTTGGGCTCGTCCATCAGGATCAGCACGAAGTAGCGGTCCGCCTCGACGGGACCGTCGGTCGGAAACACCGCCGCGAAGGAACCGACCTGCTTGATGCTGCTGTAGCCGCGGATCGTGGGGTCATACTTTTCACCGGTGCCGGTCTTGCCGCCGACCGACAGTCCGGGGGCGTCGGCCTTGCGACCCGTGCCCTCGACGACGTTGCCGCGCATGACCTGCAGCATCGACAGCGTGGTCTGTTCCGACACCACCCGCTCGCCCTCGGGGCGATAGCCGACCGGCATCCGGCGGATGGTCAGAGGGACCATCCGGCCGCCGTTGAGGATTGCGCCCATGGCCTGGGCGAGGGTCAGCGGCGAAACGTTGATGCCGTGGCCGAACGAGACGCTGGCGATGTCGTCGTCGTCCCACTTCTTCGGCGTCAGCGGACGGGCGGACTCGATCAGCTCGACCTGGGCCCTGCGGGTCAGGCCGAAGGCGGCGAAATACTTCGCCAGCTGGGCGTTGCCGATGGCGTGCGCCAGCAGCGCCGTGCCGATGTTGGACGAGTGGTTGAACACCTCGCGCAGCGTCAGGATGCGATTGGTGCCGTGATAGTCGTGGATGGTGCGATAGCCCATCTTCAGCGGCGTGCGCGCGTCATAGGTCGAGTCCGGCGTCGCGACCCGCGTATCCAGGCCGATGGCCACGGTGAAGGCCTTGAAGGTCGAGCCCATCTCGAACACCGAGGCGGCCGCGCGGTTCAGCTTCTGGTCCGGGGTCGCGCGTTGCTGGAAGTTCGGGTCGAAATCCGGCCAGCTGGTCATGGCGAGAATCTCGCCGGTGTGGACGTTGGTGATGATGCCAACGGCCCCGTTGGGATGGAATTCGGCGGCGGCGGCGGACACCTCTTCCTCCAGCGCCGCCTGCACCCGCACGTCGATCGACAGCGGCACCGGCTTGCCCTCGGCGCCGGCTTTGAGGATGTCGGCCTGCAGGGCCCGTTCGGCCCCGGCGAGACTGACCCCGCCCTTTTCGGTGTAGCCGATGAAGTGGGCGGCCAGCGGCCCGAGCGGATAGACCCGGCGCTCTTCCGGCTCGAAGATGATCCCGGGCAGGCCCAGCGCGTGCACCCGCGCGCGCTCGGCGGGCGTCAGGCCGCCGACCAGGAAGGCGCGCTTCTTCGCGGCCAGCGCCCGGTCGACCTGGGCCGGGGTGAGTTGCGGCAGCGCCGCCAGCAGTCCGGCCTTCGTCTCGCGACGGCTCCAGACATCCTTGAGGTCGAGCGACAGCGAATAGTGGATCAGGTTGACCGCCAGCAGGCGGCCTTCCCGGTCGACCAGGTCGGCCCGCTCCGGCGCGCCGGCGACGACGCCGCCGGTCCGTCCGGCATGGGCGAAGGTCGCCGACCAGACGGCGCCGAGGCTCATGACCACGAAGCCCACCGCGAACAGCGACATGACCACGAAGATGCGGATGCGGGTGTCGTTCTCGGCCCGGCCATCGGCGTGGGCCCGCTCGAAAGCATGCTCGACCCGCCAGACGCGCTCGATGATCCAGCGCCAGGGCGCCGGGTATCGTTGCGGGGTCAGGTCGGCGATGCTCATGGGATCATCACGCTGACGGTCGAGACGGCCTGCGGCCCTGGCTGGCGTGTGGCGACGTCCGAAAGGGTGTCGATCGAGGCTTCCTGTCGCGCGGCGACGGGCGCCATCGCGAGATAGCCCCGCGCCAGCCGCTCCAGCCGCTCGGGCTGCTCCAGGTGGGCCACCTCGGCTTCGAGCATGCGAATGCGCTGGTTTTCCTTGCCGATATCAGCTTCGACCCGGGCGATCTCATTGCGCTCGCGGCCGGCGATGGTCTTGGCCAGGTTCACCCCGACGGCCAGGATCAGCAGCGTGGCGGCGAAGACGATGTTCAGGGTCCGGAAGCCGCGGATGCGGTGGTTCAGCACGGTCGACATCATGCCGCGTCCCCCCAGGCCGGCGCTTCGGTGCGCACGCCGACGCGCAGCTTGGCCGAACGGGCGCGGGGATTGGCCGCGAGTTCGGCGTCGCCGGATTCGATCGCGCCCCTGAACGGCAACGCGAAGGTCGGCGCGGGCCCGCCCGCCACCGGCGGAGCATGACGCGAGCCGCCCGGCAGGTTGCCGGACCGGGCGGTGAAGAAGGCCTTCACAATGCGGTCTTCAAGCGAATGGAAGGTTACGACCGCCAGTCGGCCGCCGGTCTTGAGGATCTTTTCGGCGGCCACCAGGGCGGCCTCCAGTTCGGCCAGCTCCTCGTTGACCGCGATGCGCAGGGCCTGAAACACCTTGGTCGCCGGATGGGTCTTGGCCCCGCGCCGGCCGCCGAGGGCCTTCTCGACCACCTCGGCGAGGTCCAGCGTGCGCTCGAAGGACTGGGTCGCGCGGCGGCGGATGATGAACGAGGCGATGCGGCGGCTTTCGCGCTCCTCGCCGTACAGCCAGATGATACGCGCCAGCTCGTCCTTTTCCAGCGTGTTGACCAGATCGGCGGCCGTCGGGCCGGTGTCGCTCATGCGCATGTCCAGCGGACCGTCGCGCATGAAGGAAAAGCCGCGATCGGCCTCGTCCAGCTGCATCGAGGAGACGCCGATATCGAGGGCGATGCCGTCGACCGATCCGGGGGCGAAATGGTCGCCCATTTCCGAGAAGCGGGCCTCTATCAGTTTGAACCGGCCGGTCGCCTCCAGCGGCGCGGCGAACCGGCGGGCGGTCGGGTCGCGGTCGAAGGCCGTGACCTGGGCCCCGGAATCGAGAAAGGCGCGGGCATAGCCGCCCGCGCCGAAGGTGCCGTCGATGATCAGCTCGCCGGGGCCGGGCCGCAGCGCGCGGGTCACCTCGTCGAGCAGGACGGAAAGATGCGGCGCCTCGCTCATTCAGTCGCATCCGTCAGACGGGATCGCTGGGCGGCGCGCAGCTGGGCCAGACCCGTGCGGGCCGTTTCGCGGGCGGCGGCGCGGTGCGCCTGGAAGGCGTCGCGGGTCCAGATCTGGAACCGGTCGCCCATGCCGACCACCGACACCCAGTCGGTCAGGCCGACCATGTCGCACAGGGCGGGTGGCAGGGTGATGCGGCCGGCGTCATCGAACGACAGCCTGGCCATGCCGCCCAGCACGCTGGTTTCCAGCGCCGAGCGCAGCGGATCCCCGAACGGCAGCTCCTCGATGAGCGCGAGGTAACGGTCGAACAAGGCCTTGCCGCCACCCTCAAGG
>CANJYY010000123.1 GCA_947479185.1 Caulobacteraceae bacterium | reverse complement strand
TGACCTGCACGACCATGCCGACGGCGGCGGCGATCTGTCCACGGACGGCTTCGGCGCTCAGGGTCATGCCGCCCATGGCGACCATCTGTTCCAGGCGGGTGATGGCCTCGCGGGCGGAGTTGGAGTGGATGGTGGCCATCGAGCCCTCGTGCCCGGTGTTCATGGCCTGGAGCATGTCGAAGGCTTCCTCGCCCCGGACTTCCCCAAGGATCACCCGGTCCGGCCGCATGCGCAGGGCGTTCTTGACCAGCTCGCGCTGACGGATCTCGCCCTTGCCCTCGATGTTCGGCGGGCGGGTCTCCATGCGCACCACGTGCGGCTGCTGCAGCTGCAGTTCGGCCGCGTCCTCGATGGTGATAAGCCGCTCCTTCTCGCTGATCGCCGCCGAGCAGGCGTTGAGCAGGGTGGTCTTGCCAGAGCCGGTGCCGCCGCTGATCACCGTCGAGACGCGCGACTTGACCGCTCCGGCGAGAAACTCCGCGACGCAGGCCGGCATCGCGCCGACGGCCACCAGCCGCTCGAAGCTGAGCGGCTTCTTGGAGAACTTGCGGATCGAGACGCAGGCGCCGTCGATGGCGATCGGGGCAATCGCCGCGTTGACCCGGCTGCCGTCGGCCAGGCGGGCGTCGACCATCGGGCTCGACTCGTCGATGCGCCGGCCGACGGCGGCGACGATGCGGTTGACGATGCGCAGCAGGTGATCGTTGTCGCGGAAGCGGATCGGCGTCAGCTCCAGCTCGCCGCGCCGCTCGACGTAGACCTGGAACGGCCCGTTGATCAGGATGTCGTTGATCGACTCGTCCTTGAGCAGCGGCTCGATGGGGCCGAGGCCGACCATCTCGTCGAACACCTCCTCGCCCATCTGGTCGAGTTCGGCGGTGTTGAGCGCCAACCGGCTGTCGCGGGCGAAGTCGCCGACCAGCCGGCGCACCTGTCGGCGTATCTCGCCCTCGTCCAGCTCGCCGAGCTTGGAGAGGTCGATTTCCTCGATCAGCCGTGCGTGCAGCCGCAGCCGCATGTCCAGCTGCTCGTCCGACACATGCGGCGCGACCGGCGCCGGAGCCGGCGTCTCGATGATCAGGAGCGGGATTTCGGCCGGCGCGGCGGCCGGCTCGGGGCGGACGGCCCGGCGCAGGGAGAACCGGCTCATCAGGCGACCCTCGCCTGGTCGCCACGCACGGCGGGCGAGGCCATCAGCCGATCGACCAGATCGCCGATGTCCTTGACGATGCGCGACTTGGGCCGGTGCTGGCTGATCGGCCCCCCGAGATTGGCCGAGGCCGCGGCGGCCTCCCAGTCGGAGGTGATCCCGCCGACCGCGCGGCGTTGCAGCGCCTTCTCCGCCTCGACCATCGAGGGGGCAGGGCCGAACACGCGCTTGGCCAGCCGGTTGAGCACGATGCGCGGTGGCGGGCCGTCTGGCAGTTCGGCCTCGATCTCGCCGGCCAGCGACCGCGCCGCCAGCAGGGCCGGCACCGTCAGTTCGGAGACGACCAGCAGTTCGTCCGAGCCGGACAGCACGTCCAGCGTCCAGGCGCGGCGGTGGCGCGGGGCGTCGACGACGACGGCGTCATAGACCTGGCAGGCGACGTCCAGAATGCGCAGCACGGCCTCGGGCGAGGTGGTGTCGAAGGCGTGGCAGTCGCGCGCGGCGGCCAGCAGGTCGATGCCGCCCGGGGCCTCGGAGACGAAGGCGTCGAGCAGCGCCGGGTCGATCCGCTCAGGCGCCTGCGACGCGCGGCTCAGCAGCATGTTGGCCGGGGCGGCCAGATAGGCGGCGGCCGCGCCGTCGGCGATGTTCAGGTCGATCAGGCAGACCCGGCGCGGTCCCGGCAGGCGTTCGGCCAGGGCGCAGGCGATCTCGATGGCGATGGTCGTCGCCCCGGCGCCGCCGACCGCGCCCATCACCGTCCAGCAGCGCGACGGCGCGCTCTGCACAGGGGGAAGCCGGGCGGTCATCAGCGGCGCGGCGGTCGCGGCCAGGTCCTGGATCGTGAACGGCGCTTCCAGCACATCTGAATGCGGCAGACGCATCAGGGCCCGGACGAGGGCGACCGGCAGCTGGCCGCCGACCAGCAGGGTCGGCGGCGGGGTCGGCGCGCGACCGAGGGTCGAGATCGCGCCGCCGAGCGCTTCGGCCGTCGCCCCGGCCGCGTCGATCAGCACCAGGTCCGGCGGATCGCTTTGCAGCGACCGGCCATTCAGGCTGTCGGCGACAGCGGTCTCGATGACCGCGCCCTCCAGGGCCCGGGCGGCCAGCTCGACCAGGCCCGTTCCGATGATCAGTACGCGT
Organism: Caulobacteraceae bacterium; assembly: GCA_947479185.1. Lineage (GTDB taxonomy): Bacteria > Pseudomonadota > Alphaproteobacteria > Caulobacterales > Caulobacteraceae > Caulobacter. Next base: position 4,910 of record CANJYY010000123.1, on the reverse strand, counting down.
CGACCAGCGAAATTCATCTCAACACCTCAGGAACCGGTCGATGTGGGATCAGGCCAGGCGGGCCCCGCCGGAGCCATGGCGCGATCCAGACTCAGGCCATTGAGGATCACGTCGATGGCGCTCGGCTCGATCGAGCCCTTGAAGGGATCAGGCGCCAGAGCCCGGCTCTCCGTCGCCGTCACCAGCCTCGGGGTGACCAGGATCAGCAACTCGGTTTCCTGCTTCTTCCAGCGGGCCGAGCGGAACAGGGCGCCCAGCACCGGCACGTCGCCGGCCCAGGGGATCTGCCGGGCTGTGTTGGCGTAGTCCTGCTGGAACAGGCCGGCGATGGCGAAGGTCTCGCCGTCCTTGAGCTCGATGGTGGTGGCCGCGCGGCGCACGAGGATGCTGGGCACCTCGACATTGGCGAGGCGCAGGCTCTGGCGGTAGTCGAGCTGGCTGACTTCCGGCGCGACCTTGAGGTTGATCAGCCCGCCGTCCTGGACGACCGGCGTGAACTTGAGGTTCACCCCGAACGGCTTGAACTCGATGGTGATGTCGCCCTGGCCGGTCGGCACCGGATAGGGGAACTCGCCGCCGGCGAGGAAGGTCGCCTCCTGGCCGGAAATGGCGGCCAGGTTCGGCCGGGCCAGGGTGCGGATCACGCCCCGTTCCTCCAACGCCCGCAGGGTCGCCTCGATGGTCGTGGGGCCGACGTTGGTCGACAGGGCCAGCGTGCCCTGCGAGGCGTTCAGGCCGATCAGGCCGGTGCCCGAGCCGAACACGATGCCGGAGTTGTTCTCGATGCCGATGTTGACGCCGAAGTCTTTCAGGGAGCTGCGGCTGGCCTCGATGATGCGCACTTCCAGCATGACCTGCTGGGCGGCCGCGACGGTCAGGTCCGAGGTGACTCCGGCCGGGGCGTAGCGCTCGGCGATGGCCTTGGCCCGGGCGGCCACGGAGGTCGTCGAGACCCGGCCCGACAGCAGCACGCCGCCGGCCATGGGGATGACGCGGATCGGCTCGCCGGGCAGGGCGTTGCGCAGGTCGGACTGCAGGGACTCGATGTCCTGCGCCACCCGCACGTCGATCACCTCGATCAGCCGGTGGACCGGGTCGTAGATCAGGATGTTGGTCGTGCCGAGGGTCTTGCCGCGGACGTAGACGCTACGGTCGGTGTTGGCGACGATCTCGGCTATGTCGGGCTGGGCCACGACGATCTCGCCGGCGTTGGTCATCAGCCGGAAGGCGATCGACTTGTCCTTCGGCACGGTGATGACGCGGCTGGGGGCCAGTTCGCCGACCAGGGAGCTGGCGACGAAGGTCTGGGCCCAGGCCGGTCCGACAGGCGCGCAGGCGAGGGCCGCCGCGCAGACGATGGCGATACGACGCATGGGGTCAGCTCCCGAGACGCTCTGTCGGCACGGACACGGTTTCCCGCTTGCCGCCCTGGGTGATCACCAGCCCGCGCGTGGCGGGGGCTGTCGGGGTGGAGGGCGCGCGATGGCGCACGACGGTCTTGCGGGGCTGCGGGGCCGGGATGCCGACTCCGACGGCGCCGACCCCGATGCTGTCGGGTGTGCGCAGCAGTTCCGGCAGGGTCATCGGCTGCAGCTGGGCCACATCGGTCGAACCGCTGCGGCGCAGGGCCAGCGACAGGGTCCCGGCCTGGCCCGCCGCCGACAGCTTGCCGGCGTCGAGCGAGGTGACCTCCAGCGTGGCGGTCTTGGGCGGCGACTTTTCGGTGGCCGCGGGATCGGCGACCAGATCCATCCCCAGAACCCGGACGTTCTGCAGCACCAGGGTGGCGATGACGTTCTTGGTCGTGGCCGAGCCCTCGACCGCGCCGGACCGGGTGATCTCCTGGACGAGGATCACGTCGACCCGGTCGCCTGGCAGGATGTGGCCGCCGCCGCCGGCGACGTCATCGACCTTGATGGTATAGGCGCGCATGCCCTCGGAGATGGTCGCGGCCACCGACGGCCGGGCGCCGCCGCCGCTGACCTTGGCCGGCAGGACCGGTTCGTGATTGACCAGGGCCGTCAGGGTGACCGGGGCGCCCCCGTCCAGTCCGATGACCTGCTGGATCGAGCTGTAGGCGCCTTCGGGCACGGCGCCGGCCGGCATCCTGATGATGGTCAGGTTCTTGGCTTCGAGTTTCTGGCCGAAGGCCACGGCGCCTGACGCCGCGACGACGGGCTTGAGCATCTCCGCCGGCATTTCCGCCGCGCCGGCGCGGGTCGCGCCCGGCGCCGAATTGGGCAGCCAGACCTTGGCGACGAACAACGCCCCGACGCCCAGAAGGGCAGACGCGCCAAGACTGGCGATGGTGGCGACTCGCATGCTGCGGAACCCCCGTAAACGAGCGGCCGATTTTTCGGCGCTCTCCCCGACACTGAAATCAGGATTACAGGTCAGCCCTTGAAATATATTCAACGAATACAATGAAGGGTCGTAAACCCTGTTCGCGGATCAAGTATTAGGCTTAACGATCGGGAACCATGTTTGCCCTCACGGCGGGCCGGTTCTCAGCCGCGATCGTGCGCCACGGCGCCGGCGATCCACGTGCGGGCCACGGCCCGGTCGTCGCCCAGCACCATCAGGGCGAACAGGGTTTCGCGGATATCGCTGACGCCTGACAGGCGGCGCGCCAGAAGCGGCGTGGCCGCCGGGTCGAGGGCTACGAAGTCCGCCTCGCGGCCGGTGCTGAAGCTGCCGATCCGATCGTCCAGGCCCAGCGCCCGGGCGCCGCCGAGCGTCGCCAGGTAGAAGGCGCGCAGGGGATCGAGCGGGCGGCCCTTCATCTGCGCCACATTGCAGGCTGAAGCGGCGGTGGTCAGCATCGAGAAACTGGTCCCCGCGCCGACGTCCGTGCCCAGACCGACACAGACGCCATGGGCCTCGGCCCGCGCCAGATCGAACAGGCCGCTGCCGAGGAACAGGTTCGAGGTCGGGCAGTGGGCGATCGCCGCCCCGGCCTGCGCCATCCGGTTCAGCGACCGGTCGGTCATGTGGACGGCGTGGGCGAACACCGAGCGGTCCGTGACCAGACCGAACCGGTCGTAAGCGTCGAGATAGTCCCGCGAGTCCGGGAACGCCTCCGCCACGGCGGCCACCTCGCGCGGGCTTTCGGCCAGGTGGGTCTGCATCCAGACGTGGTCATGGGCGCGCAGGATCTCGCCGGCGGCGGCCAGTTGCTCCGGCGAGGACGACAGGGCGAACCGGGGCGTGACCGCATAGCCCAGCCGGCCGCGCTTGCCCCAGTCTCGGATCAGCGTCTCGGTCTCGGCGCGCCCGCCCGCGACCGAGTCCCGCAGCCCGTCGGGCCCCAGGTCCATCAGCGACTTGCCGGCGATCAGCCGCATGTTGCGCGCCAGGGCCGCCTCGAACAGGGCCTCGACCGACGACCGGTGCACCGAGCCGAAGACCATCGCCGTGGTCGTGCCGTTGCGCAGCAGCTCGCCGAGGAACGCCCGCGCCGTGTCGTCCGCATGGGCGCGGTCGGCGAAGGCCCGTTCGGCGGGAAAGGTCTTCTCCTGCAGCCAGTCGAGCAGCTGGCCGCTGAAGGCCGCGATCATGTCGATCTGCGGAAAATGGATGTGTGTGTCGACAAAGCCCGGCGTCAGGATCCGGTCCGGCAGGTGCTCGACGGGCACGTCGGCGGCCAGACCCGGGCTCAGTTCCGCCCACGGACCACAGGCCGCCACATGGCCGTCCTCGACCAGCAGCAGGCCGTCGGCGTGATGCACGACCGCGTCCGGCCCGGCGCGGCGCGGATCGTCAAGGCAATGGACCAGGGCGGCGCGATACGCGCGGACATCGGACATGGGCTCAGGTTGGACCCTGCGCCGCCCGCGCTGGCAAGACAAAGCCGCCTCGCGATGGCGCGAGAAAACCGTTTGCGTCACGTGGCGTACACCAGTCTAGGCGAACGGCGAGCACTCTGATCAGGTGCGACAAACGAATGGATCCGCGACGATGAATCTCGACCTGACCCCCGAAGAGCTGGCCTTCCGCGACGAGGTCCGGACCTTTCTCGAAGAAGCCCTGCCGGCCGATCTGCGCACGGCGGGCCAGATGGTCACCAGCGTGTTCATCGAGAAGCAGTATTCGATCCCCTGGCAGAAGATCCTCCACGCCAAGGGCTGGGTCGCGCCGAGCTGGCCGGTCGAGTACGGCGGCTGCGGCTGGAACGAGATGCAGCGCTACATCTTCGCCGCCGAATGCACGCGCGCTGGCGCGCCGCCGCTGTCGCCGATGGGCCTACGCATGGTCGGTCCCTGCATCCAGAAGTACGGCACGCCCGAACAGAAGGCCTTCTATCTGCCGCGCATCCTGGCCGGCGAAGACTACTGGTGCCAGGGCTACTCCGAGCCGGGCTCGGGGTCGGACCTCGCGTCCCTGCAGATGCGCGCCGAGTCGGACGGCGACGACTACGTCCTCAACGGCTCGAAGATCTGGACCACCCACGCCCACTTCGCCAACCGCATGTTCTGCCTGGTCCGCACCTGGTCGGGCGGCAAGCCGCAGCAGGGCATCACCTTCCTGCTGCTGGAAATGAACACCCCCGGGATCGAGGTGAAGCCGATCATCACCCTGGCCGGCGAGCACGAGGTCAACCAGGTGTTCTTCGACAACGTCCGCGTCCCCAAGGCGGGGCGCCTGGGCGAGGAGAACGACGGCTGGACCGTCGCCAAGTACCTGCTCGAGTTCGAGCGCGGCGGCAGCTCCGCCCCTGGCCTGCGCGGCGGCGTCGCCAAGCTGAAGGCCATGGCCGAGAGCGAGGTGTCCGACGAGGGTTCGCCGCTGATCGACGATCCGGACTTCCGCCTGCGTCTGGCCGAGGCCGAGATCCTCGTCGAATCGATCGAGATCACCGAACACCGCGTGATGTCGGCCCTGGCCGGCGGCAAGAACCCCGGCCCGGCGTC
>CANJYY010000122.1 GCA_947479185.1 Caulobacteraceae bacterium | reverse complement strand
GATGGGCCTGTTGGCCCATGCCGCCTTCTTCGGCCAACTGGCTCCGCGGCTGGAGCCCCTTTGGCTGTCGCAGCGGCTGGCCACGGCCATGGAAAGCACCGGCCTGGCCCCGCGCGCCGGGGTGGTGCCCGGACCGGTGGAAGTGGCCGGCTACGCCGAGCCCAGCCTGGTGTTCGCGCTGGGCACCGACACGGGCCTGGGCGGCGCGACGGACGCGGCCGAGGCCATCGCCGCCGGCCGGCCGGCGATCGTCGAGGGGAAGGAAAAGCCCGCCTTCCTCGCCGCGCTGAAGGCCGCCGGCTTGTCACCCCGCCCCGCCGGGTCCATTTCCGGCGTGGACTATTCCAATGGCGACGACATGACCCTGACCCTCTATCGCGGCGAGCCGCAGGCCGCGGCCGCTTCCGTCCAGCCGGTGGCGCCATGAGCCGCTTCATCGACATCGTCGAGGTCGGCGCCCGCGACGGCCTGCAGAACGAAAAGACCGTCCTCGACGTCGGCCAGAAGCTCGCGCTGATCGGCCGTCTCGAGGCCGCCGGCGTGCGCCGCCAGGAGGTGGTCAGCTTCGTCAATCCCGCCCGCGTGCCGCAGATGGCCGGGGCCGAGGAGATCATGGCCGCCCTGCCACATAGCGACGCCCGCTCGCGCATCGGCCTGGTGCTGAACATGCGCGGCTGGGACCGTTGCGTCGCCGGCCAGTGCGACGAGGCCAATGTGGTGGTCTGCGCCAGCGACGGCTTCGGCATCCGCAACCAGGGCGCCTCGGTCGCCGAACAGATCGCGACCATGGCCGCCATCGCCGCCCGCAAGCACGCCGAGGGCGGTCCGCCGATCACCGGCACGGTCTCCGTGGCCTTCGGCTGTCCGTTCGACGGCGAGGTCGGCGAGGACCAGATCGTCGCCATCGCCCGCGAAATGGTCGCCGCGAAGCTGGACGAGATCGCGCTGGCCGACACGATCGGCGTGGCCGACCCCTGGGTCGTGCGCAAGCGGGTCGAGGCGGTGCAGGCGGTGATCGGCGACATCCCGCTGCGCATGCACTTCCACGACACCCGCAACACCGGCATCGCCAACGCCTACGCCAGCGTCGAGGCCGGGGTGACGATCCTCGACGCCTCGGTCGGCGGCCTCGGCGGTTGCCCGTTCGCCCCTGCGGCGACCGGCAACATCGGCACCGAAGACCTGGCCTACATGCTCGATCGCGCCGGGTTCGACACGGGGCTCGACATCGCCGCCCTCATCGACACCGCCCAGTGGGTCGGCGGCCTGATCGGCAAGCCGCCGGCGTCGTCGGTGGCGCGGGCCGGGGTGTTCCCGAAGGTCGGGTAGGGCGCGCTTTCTTTCCTCCCCACGCAGTGGGGAGGGGGACCGCCCGGAGGGCGGTGGAGGGGCGGCGCGAACGCCAGCGGCCCTTCCTGAATTCCGGACTTTCCGGCGTGTCCTGAGCCGCCCCTCCACCATGCTTCGCATGGTCCCCCTCCCCGCTTCGCGGAGAGGAAGGGTCTCTACGCCACCAGCGCTTCCGCCGTCTGCAGGTCGACGCTCACCAGCTGGCTCACGCCGCGTTCGGCCATGGTCACGCCGAACAGGCGCTCCATGCGGCTCATGGTCACCGGGTTGTGGGTGATGCAGATGAAGCGGGTCGCGGTGCGGGCGCGCATTTCGTCGAGCATCGAACAGAAGCGGTCGACGTTGGCGTCGTCGAGCGGGGCGTCGACTTCGTCGAGCACGCAGATCGGCGAGGGGTTGGCGAGGAACACGCCGAAAATGAGGGCCGAGGCCGTCAGCGCCTGCTCGCCGCCGCTCATCAGGCTCATGGTCGACAGCCGCTTGCCGGGCGGGCAGGCGAAGATCTCCAGGCCGGCCTCCAGCGGGTCGTCGGATTCGATCAGCCGCAGCTCGGCCTCGCCGCCGCCGAACAGGGCCTGGAACAGGGCCTGGAAGTGGCCGTTGATGATCTCGAACGCGGCCAGCAGGCGGGCGCGGCCCTCGGCGTTAAGTTCCTCGATGCCCTCGCGCAGCCTGGCCACGGCGCCGGTCAGGTCGGCGCGTTCGGTCTTGAGGACCAGCACGCGGGCGCCCTGTTCGGTCGCCTCTTCCTCGGCGCGCAGGTTGACCAGGCCGATGGCGTCGCGGTCGCGCTCGAGCGCGTAGAGGTGGGCCTCGACCCCGCCGGCGTCGCCGGGGATGGCGATGGCCTCATCGGCGATGCGCTGGCCCAGCTCTTCCGGTTCCATTTTTGCGGATTCGCGGATGTTGCCGGCGATCTCGCCGAACCGCTCGCGGGCGGCGTCGAGGCGGGCGGACAGGCCGGCGCGCTGCTCGCGGGCCTCGGCGGCGGCGGCGTCGGCGGCGCGGGCCGCGCGGTCCGCGGCGGCGCGGGTCGCCTCGCCCTGTTCCAGCGCGTCGCTCGACTTGGCGCGACGGGCCTCGGCCATGGCGTACTCGTCGAGCAGCTTCTCGGTGCGGGTCTCCAGAGTGCGCGGCGCCTCGCGGGCTGCGACCAGGCCGGCGTCGGTGTTCTGGCGCGCCTCGATCAGGCCGTCGACGCGCTTGCGGGCGGCCGTCTGGCGGCGGGCCCAGTCGTCGCGGTCGCGCTGCAGGGTCTCCAGCCGGCGGGCGCGGCCGTCGCGTTCGCGGGTCTCGATGTCCACGGCGGCGCGGGCCTGGGACGCGGCCTCGCGGGCGACCTGGGCGGCGGCGCGGGCGGCGTCGAGCATCGGCGACAGGTTGGCGGACGAGCCGTCCTCGGAGGCGTCGGCGCGGGCGGCGGCGAGCGCCGTCTCGGCCTCGACCCGCTCGGCGTCGAAACGGGCGATGGTCTCGTCCAGCGACTGGGCGCGGGCGTCGCGGCGGGTCGCCTCGTTGGTCAGGCGCTCGACCGTGTCGCGGGCCGTGGCCAGGGCGCGCTCGGCGTCCTGCGGCGCGCGGCGGGTGTCGCGCAGGGCCTCTTCGGCGGCGCGGAAGCGGGTCTGGGCGGACTTGAGCGTCGCCGTCGCCGTGTCGGCGGCGGGAGTCAGAGTCTCGATCTCGGACTCGACCTCCGCCAGCCGCGTGCGCTGTTCCAGGCGGATCGCCGCCGGGCGCGGGGCCTCGGCGCGGGCGGTGAAGCCGTCCCAGCGCCACAGGTCGCCCTCGCGGGACACCAGCCGGGCGCCGGCGGGCAGCGCCTTGCTCAGACGCTCTCCGTCCGCCCGCGCGACCAGGGCCGTGTAGGCCAGACGGGCGGCCAGTTCGGGCGGGGCCTTGATCAACGGGGCCAGCGGCGTCGCGCCGTCCGGCCATTTCGGGCCCTCGGCGTCGCGACCGGCCCAGTAGGACGGGGCCTTGGCGTCGAGCGCCGCTTCCAGGTCGTCGCCGAGCGCGGCGGCCAGGGCGGCCTCGTAGCCGCGGTCGGGGGTGACGGTGTCCAGCGCCGGGGCGAAACCGCTCTTGCCGCGCGGGGCCGACAGCTGGGCCAGGCCCCTGGCCTCTGTCTTCAGCCGGCCGAGCCTGTCTTCCAGCTGGCGGGCGGCGTCGCGGGCCGCGCCTTCGGCGCGGGCGGCGTCGGAACGTTCGGTCTCTGCGGACTCGAGTTTGGCGCGGGCGGCGGCGAGGGCGGCCGTGGCGGCCTCGAAGGCGGCGGCGGCCTCGGCGGCGCGCGGATCGATGGTCGGGCCGATGGCGGCGCGGTCGGTCTTCGCCTGCTCAAGGGCGCGGACCGTGCGGTTCAGACGGCTTTCGGCGTCGGCGACCCGGGCGCGGGCGGCGCCCCGGCGGGCCTCGTCGGCGGCGACCCCGGCGGCCAGGTTCTCGACCTCGCGGTCAGCGGCGGCGCGGGCCTCCTCGGCGACCTTCAGGATCGCCTGCAGCTCCGGCAGGCGCGAGGGCGCCGACTGCACTTCCGATTCGACGACCATGAGTTCGGTCGCCAGCCGTTCCAGCGCGGTGGCGGCGTCCTCGATGATCTGGGTCTCGCGGGCCGTGTCGACGTCGATGCGGGCCAGCTCGTTGGTCAGCCGTTCGACCTCGGCGGCGGCGGTCTCGTGCTCGCGCTCCAGCCGGTCCTTCTCGATGGCCAGCCGGTTGAGGATGGCGGCGGCGACCGTTTCCTCCTCGCGCAGCGGGCGGATGGCCTCTTCGGCCTTCTGCGCCTCGACGGTGGCGGCGGCGGCCGCGCGGGCGGTCTCCTCGACGAGGCGGCCGGAGTTGGTCGACTCTTCCTCGACGCGCAGCAGGGTGTCGCGGGCCTCGCTCCAGCGGGCGAACATCACCGCCCCCTGGACGGCGCGGATCTCGGCCGACAGCTTCTTGTAGCGTTCAGCCTGGCGGGCTTCGCGGCGCAGCCGGGCCAGCGAGGCGTCCAGCTCGCGGATCACGTCGTCCAGCCGGTTCAGGTTGGTCTCGGCCGCGCGCAGGCGCAGCTCGGCCTCGTGGCGGCGGGTGTGCAGGCCGGAAACGCCGCCGGCCTCTTCGAGGATGCGGCGGCGGTTCTGCGGCTTGGCGGCGATCAGCTCGCTGATCTGGCCCTGGCGGACCAGGGCCGGGGAGTTGGCCCCGGTCGAGGCGTCGGCGAACAGCAGCTGCACGTCGCGGGCGCGGACCTCGCGGCCGTTGACCCGATAGGTCGAGCCCTCGCCCCGGTCGATGCGGCGGACCACCTCGATGACGGCGTGCTGGTTGAACTGCGCCGGGGCGGTGTGGTCGCCGTTGTCGATGGTCAGGGTGACTTCAGCGTGGTTGCGCGGCGGCCTGGACCCCGCGCCGTTGAAGATCACCTCGTCCATGCCGCCGGCCCGCATGGCCTTGGCGGAGTTGGCCCCCATCACCCAGCGCAGGGCTTCCAGCAGGTTCGACTTGCCGCATCCGTTCGGCCCGACGATGCCCGTGAGTCCGGGCTCGATCCGGAACTCTGTCGGATCGACGAAGGACTTGAACCCGGAAAGGCGCAGCCGCTGGAAGTGCACGGGCCGGTGGGACCTTCCCTGCTATTTCTTGGCCGCGAGGGCCTTGGCGTAGGCGGCGTCGATCTCGGCCAGCGACATCTCGCCCTTGTCGTACTTGTCGCCGTTGAAGAAGAAGGTCGGGGTGCCCTCGATCTTGGCTTCCTTGCTGTACTTCTCGACGCGGGCGTTGAAGGCGGCCATGGCCTTTTCGTCGCCGACGCACTTGTCGAAGTCGGCTTCGCTCATGCCGGCCGTCTCGGCGATGCGCAGCAGCGGGCCGCGGATGTCGCCGGTGGTGAAGATCTCTTCCTGGGCGTGGAACACGGCCTGGATCGTCGGGAAATACTTGTCCTTGCCCGTGCAGCGCGCCAGCAGGGCGCCGGCGGCGGCCAGTTCCGGCGGCGCGGTCGAGAATTCGCGGAACACGTAACGCACCTTGCCGGTGTCGATGTACTTGGTCTTGAACGCGGGGAAGACCTCGTTTTCCCATTTGCCGCAGTGGCTGCAGGCCAGCGAGGCGTATTCGATCACCGTGACCGGGGCGTCGGCCTTGCCGAGGCTCATGTCGTCGGCGGTGACCGCGCCGCCGCCGCCGCCACAGGCGGCCAGGGCGAGGGTGGCGATGGCCGCGGCGGCGGCCAGGACGGATCGGCGAGCGATGCTGCGCATGTGGGATATCCCCCGAAGTTCAAACTGTGATTAGAGCCCGATTCCACAGGTTCCAAGAAGGCGGCGTTTGTTTGGCGCAACAGCCCGCCGGACTTGTGTTTGTCAACCGCCGCGACCGCGCAGGGTCTCGCGGCCGAGCCGGATCAGGGCGTCGCGCAACGGACCTTCGGGCTGGTCGGCGAGGCCCTCGGCCAGGGTCTGTTCGGCGGCGGCGTCGAGCGGGCCCTTCGGCCGGCGGCGCAGGGCCTGGGTCCGGCCGGGCGTGGCGCGGATGGCGCCCTGGATGATGCGCAGCTTGCTGATCGAGCCCTGGCCGAGGATCAGCGATACCCGCTGCAGGATCTCGGGGGCCTGGTGCTGGACGATGGCGGCGGCCGGGCCGGCGACGCGCAACTCCAGCACGCCGGGGGCGTTGCCGCGCGCCTTGACCAGCTTCACCGGCTCGGTGTGACGGGCGAGCGTCTCGCCGACGATTTCCTTCCACTTCAATTGAAGCTGGCCGGGGCCCTGGCCGAACTTCTCCTCCAGCGCCCTGAGCACCGGTCCCAGCGCCCGGCCGGCCGGCGGCGCCGCGCGCGGCATCGGCCGCGACCGCCGACGCGAGAGGATCTCGGCGGCTTCCTGCACGGTCGGGAGCGGGCGGCGGGGGGGCATGGGGGACACCATAGCCGCGATCCCGGATGACGCGAAGCGAAGAGCGGCGCGTTCATGCGTGGTTCGAGACGCTCGGCTGATGCCTCGCTCCTCACCATGACGAACAATCTTGCAGTCCGACCCTCTTCGTCATCCTGAGGAGCGATCCCTCAGGATCGCGTCTCGAAGGACGCACCGCTCCAATGCAGTCGCTCACCTGGTCACAATCCGATATCCGTCTATCCCATGAACACCCCCGCCCTCCGCGCCGCCCTGCTGGCCTGGTACGACGCCGGCGCCCGCGACCTGCCGTGGCGGGCGGGGCCGGGCAGCGCGGTGCGGGCCGATCCTTACCGGGTGTGGCTGTCGGAGGTGATGCTGCAGCAGACCACCGTGCCGCATGCGACGCCCTATTTCCTCAGCTTCACCCGGCGCTGGCCGACGGTCGGCGACCTGGCCGCCGAGGCCGACGGGGAGGTGATGGCCGCCTGGGCCGGGCTCGGCTACTACGCCCGCGCCCGCAACCTGCTGGCCTGCGCCCGGGCCGTGGCGGAGGGCCACGGCGGGGTGTTTCCGGATACGGAGGAGGGGCTGCGGGCCCTGCCGGGCGTCGGCGCCTATACGGCCGCCGCCGTGGCCGCCATCGCCTTCGACCGTGAAGCCAATGTCGTCGACGGCAATGTCGAGCGCGTCATGGCCCGGCTGTTCGCGGTCGAGGCGCCGATGCCGGATAGCAAGCCCGAGCTCAAGCGGCTGGCCGGGGCGCTGGTCACCGCCCACCGCCCCGGCGACTGGGCCCAGGCGCTGATGGACCTGGGGGCGACCGTCTGCCGGCCCAAGGCGCCGCTGTGTGAGCGGTGCCCGCTGTCAGGGTTCTGCGCGGCGTTCGCGCGGGGCGACGCCGAGACGTTTCCGCGCAAGACGAAGAAGGCCGACCGGCCAAGGCGTTTCGGGGTGGCGTACCTGCTGACCCGGGGCGGCGAGGTGGCGCTGATGCG
>CANJYY010000121.1 GCA_947479185.1 Caulobacteraceae bacterium | reverse complement strand
CCTGCTCGAGGGCGAGACCGTGCGCTCGACCGGCGCGCCGCATCCACGCCTGCGCATTCTCGGGGCGCTCGAGGCGCGCCTGCTGCGGGCCGACCGGCTGGTGCTGGCCGGCCTGGAAGACGGGGTCTGGCCGCGCGGCGCGCCGATCGACCCGTTCCTGTCGCGGCCGATGCGCGAGCGGATGGGCCTGCCGTCGCCGGAGCGGCGACTGGGGCTGACGGCGCACGACTTCGCCCAGGCCGCCTGCTCGCCCGAGGTGGTGATGGTTCACAGCCTGCGACGGGAGGGCGCGCCGGCGGTCGAGTCGCGCTGGCTGTGGCGGCTGCGCACCCTGACCCGCGGCGCGGGGATCGACCTGCCGACCCGGCCGGAGGTGCTCGACTGGGCCCGCGCGCTCGACACGCCGGGGCGCTATACCCCGGTGCGGCGGCCGGCCCCGGCCCCGCCGCTCGAGGCCCGGCCGACGACCTTCGCGGTCACCCGTATCGAGGCCCTGACGCGGGATCCCTATTCCATCTGGGCGCGCGACATCCTGCGCCTGTTTCCGCTCGACCGCCCGGACGAGCCGGTCGAGTCCAAGGCCAGGGGCACCGCGATCCACCGGGCGTTCGAGGATTTCGCCCTGGCCTGGGCGGAGGGCGAGCCCGAGGACGCGCCCGGCCTGTTCGAGCGGCTGTATCTGGAGGCGCTGGTCGCCCAGGGCCTGCCCCGCGCCATGATGGCTCGCGAACGCGCCCTGGCCCGGGAAGCCGCGCGCTGGGCGGCCGACCTCGAACGCAACCGGCGGGCCGACGGCCGCACGGTACATGTCGAACAGCAGGGCGTGCTGCCCCTGACCGTCGACGGACGGGCCTACCGCCTGACGGCCAAGGCGGACCGGATCGAGATCACCCCTGAGGGGCTGGGCCATGTGCTCGACTTCAAGACCGGCGGCGCGCCGTCCGAAAAGCAGATCGACAAGGGCTTCTCGCCCCAACTCACCCTGACCCTGGCCATTCTGCTGGCCGGCGGTTTCAAGGACCTGAAGGCCTATGCCGGCGACCTCGCCTATTTGCGGGTCACCGGCCGCAAGCCGCCGGGCGAGGAGATCATCCGCAAGAGCGCCGGCGATGAGAGCGACCAGGCCGCGGCCAACGCCTACGAGGGCGTCATCCGGCTGCTGCGGGCCTACCAGGACCCGGCGCGCGGCTACCTCTCGCGCACGGCCCCGCAGTTCGTGAAGACCTACGCCGGCGACTACGACCATCTGGCCCGGGTGTTCGAATGGTCCACCGGCGGCGAGGGGGAGACGAGCGAATGACCGCCGCGCCGCCCATCGACCATGACGCCCACCAGCGTCAGGCCGCCGATCCGTCACTGAACGCCTTCGTCACGGCCAACGCCGGCTCGGGCAAGACCAAGACGCTGATCGACCGGGTGGCGCGGCTGCTGCTGCGCGAGGTCCCGCCGGCGGCGATCCTCTGCGTCACCTACACCAAGGCCGCGGCCGCGGAGATGCAGCGGCGCCTGTTCGAGGTGCTGGGCGGCTGGTCGGTCATGGAGGACGACGAGCTGCAGCGGAAACTGGTCGATCTCGAGGGCGAGACCGGCCGGCCGCGCGACGCCCTGTCCCTGTCCCGCGCCCGGACCCTGTTCGCCAAGGCGCTGGAGACCCCGGGCGGCCTGAAGATCCAGACCATCCACGCCTTCTGCGAAAAGCTGTTGCGGCGCTTCCCGCTGGAGGCGCGGGTCTCGCCGGGCTTCACGGTCATGGACGACGCGGCCTCGGCCTGGATCGCCGCCGAGGCCCGCGGCATCGTCGCCGGCCATGCCCTCGATGTCGAAGGCGCGGTCGCGGACGCCTATGCGCGCCTGTCCGTGGCGCTCGACTTCGACAGCTTCCAGCAGATGTTCGCCGCCTTCGAGCAGAAGCGCGACGCCATCTCCGGCTATGTCGCCCGCTGCGGCGGGTTCGCCGGGGTCCAGGCCGATGTCTGGCAGGTCTGCACCGGCCGGGCGGAAGCCGTGACGGCCGACGCGGTCGCCGAGGCGGCCATGGCGGCGCGCAACCCGCGGCTCTACCGCGAGGCGGCCGAGGTGCTGGCGGGCGGCGGCAAGACCGACGCGAAATGCGCCGAGGGCCTGCTGGCGGCGACGACGCTGGACGACGCCCTGGCCGTGTTCTTCACCAAGAAGGGCGCGGGCACGCCGGCCACCTGGGTGGCCAAGACCTCGGGCCTGAAGGCGCGCGAGGACCTGCGCATGGGCCTGCTGACCGAGCAGGCGCGACTGGAACAGGTGCGCGACGCGGTGCGCGCGGCGGCCGTGGCCGAGACCACGTTGCAGGTTCTGGCGCTGGCCAGCGCCTACGCCGAGGCCTACCGCCGGACCAAGCAGGATCGCGGCGCGCTCGACTTCACCGACCTGGTGCTGCGCACCAAGGAGCTGGTCGCGGAGCGGCCGGACGCGGCCTGGGTGCTCTACAAGCTCGACGGCGGCATCGATCACATCCTCGTCGACGAGGCCCAGGACACCGCGCCCGAGCAGTGGGAGATCGTGCGCCAGCTGACCGGCGAATTCTGGGCCGGCGCCGGTCTGCGCGGGGCGGGCGCCGAGGCGCGGACCCTGTTCGTGGTCGGCGACGAGAAGCAGTCGATCTACAGCTTCCAGGGCGCCGATCCCGAGCGGCTGCTGAGCGAGACGCGGCGCTACATCGACGACATCACCGAGGCCGGCCGGCCGGCCAAGGGCGTGCCGCTGCTGGTGTCCTATCGCTCGACGCCGGAGGTCCTGACCTTCGTCGACACCCTGTTCATCGCCGCTGAAACCCGGCGAGGCGTGCCGCCGCCGCGCGGCGAGGACATCGTCAGCCATCAGGCCTTCAGGACCGACCACGCCGGCTGCGTCGACCTCTGGCCGCTGGAGCGGGAAGAGCCGGGCGAGGACCGCGAGGCCTGGGACGCGCCGCTGGATGAAGAGGCCGAGGCCTCCGCCAACCGTCGCCTCGCGCGCCGGATCGCGGCCGAGATCAAGGCGCTGGTGGCGCGCGGCGACGCCGTGTTCGACAAGGATCTGCGCCGGCCCGACGGCGGCCGGGGCGACTGGCGGCCGGCCCACTTCGGCGACGTGCTGATCCTGGTCCGCCGCCGCCGGGTTCTGTTCGAGGAGATCATCCGCGAGCTGAAGAAGAACCAGGTGCCGGTGGCCGGCGCCGACCGCCTGACCCTGTCGGGACACATCGCCTTCGACGACCTGATGGCCCTGGCCCGGTTCGTCCAGTTCCCGGACGATGACCTGACTCTCGCGGGACTGTTGAAGACGCCCTTCTGCGGCCTCGCTGACGACGACGTCTATGCCCTGGCCCGGGACCGCAAGCCCGACAGCGTCTGGACGGTCCTGCAGCGCCGGGCCGACGAGCGGCCGGCCTGGCGGGCGGCGCTCGATTTCCTGCTGACGGCCCGGGACATGGCCCGGCGCCATGCGCCGTTCGACTTCTACGCCCGGATCCTCAACCTGATCGGGCCAGGCGGCCGGTCGATGCGCGCGGCCATGCTGACCCGGCTGGGCGACGAGGCCGGGGATGTGCTCGACGAGTTCCTCGCCCGCACCCTGGCCGCCGAGGGCCAGGGCGTGCGCGATCTGGAATCGCTGACCGCGGCCTTCGTCGGCCTGAACATCGCCGTGAAGCGGGAAATGGACCCCGGCGCCGGCCAGGTGCGGGTCATGACGACCCACGGCGCCAAGGGGCTGGAGGCGCCGATCGTCTTCCTGCCCGAGACGACCCTGACGCGCACGGCGCGCGGCTCGCCGCTGCTGGAAACGGCCGAGGGCGGTTTCCTGTGGGCCTCGAGGGGCGACGATGACTGCGCCGCCAGCGCCGCCGCCCGCCTGTGGCGCGGCGAGAAGGAAGAGGACGAGGCCTGGCGGCTGCTCTACGTCGCCCTGACCCGCGCCCGGGACCGCCTGGTGCTGTGCGGCCGGATCAATGCGACCACCAAGGATGAAAAGGTCGGCGGCTGGTACGCGGCCATGCGCGCCGCCTTCGAGCATCCCGCGATCGCCGGCCCCGTGCGCACGGTGCGGGTCGGCGACCTGGACATCCAGCGGTTCGGCCCCGATCCGCGGCAGTTGGCCGGATCACAGGCCATCGTCGCGTCGCCCTCGCCGCTGCCGGACTGGGTCCGACGGCCCGCGCCGCCTGAGTCGGCGGTGATGCGCTACGCCTCGCCCTCGCAGGTGGCCGAGCGGGAATACGGCCCCGCGCCGTCGCCGCTCGACGCGTCCCAGGGACTCGGCCGATTCCGCCGCGGCGACCTGATCCACCGGCTGCTGCAGCTGCTGCCCGATGTGGCCGAGGTCGACCGCCGCGCCGCCGCCGCGCGCCTGCTCGACCGCGAACCGGACCTGACGCCGGGCCAGCGCGCCGAAATGACCACCGCCGCCTTCGGGGTGCTGGAGGATCCGGTGTTCGCCGACGTGTTCGGACCCGGCAGCCGGGCCGAGGCGGCCATCGCCGGGACCTCGCCGCGCCTGCCGGCCGGGCTGGGCGTCTCAGGCCGTGTCGACCGCCTCCTGGTGCTGCCCGACCGGGTGCTGGTGGTCGACTACAAGACCAACCGCCCGGCGCCGGCGCGTATTGAGGACGCCGACTTTTCCTATCGCGTGCAGATGGCGCTCTACGCCGCCGTGCTGGCGGAAATCTTCCCCGGCCGGAAGATCGAGGCCGCGCTGGTCTGGACCGATGGACCCCGGCTGATGCCGGTTCCAGAAAACATGATCGCCCGAACGCTCGACCAGCTCGTCGCCGGTCATTGATAGGGAACGGCCCCGGGCCTACATCGTTGGCTGAAATGACGCGCGCTTCGTGGCGCCGCGAACAGGAGAAGACCCCGATGAGCACCGTCAAGGTGACCGACGAATCCTTCGAGCGCGATGTGCTCCAGTCCGAAAAGCCGGTCCTGGTGGACTTCTGGGCTGAGTGGTGCGGACCCTGCAAGCAGATCGCCCCGGCCCTCGACCAGATCTCCGAGGAGCTGGCCGATCACGTGGTCATCGCCAAGGTCAACATTGAGGAAAGCCCGACCACGCCCTCGCGCTACGGCGTGCGCGGCATCCCGACCATGATGCTGTTCCGCGGCGGCCAGATGGCCTCGATGAAGGTCGGCGCCATGCCCAAACAGAAGATCCTCGAATGGCTGATCGAGGCCGGCGTCCAACAACCGGCCTAGACCGGCCAGGTCTCCTCTGACGCCGCGAGCACCTCGCCGGCCAGATAGAGCGAGCCGCAGATGACGATGTGCGGCGGGGGTCCGTCCCCCGCCAGCACGGTCTCCAGCGCCGCCAGGGCGCCTTTCCCGAGTTCAGCCGCAAGTCCCGCCCGCGCGGCCGCCGCGACCAGTCGGTCCGGCGGGCTGGCCGCGTCGGCCTCGAACGGCACGCAGACGATGCGCGGCTTCAGCGCCGTGAAGGCGGCGAAGAAGCCGTCGGCGTCCTTGTTGGCCAGCAGGCCGCAGATGATGGCCACCGGCCGGCCATCACGCGCGGCCATGTCGCCAACGGTGCGGGCCAGGGCCAGGGCCGCGTGCGGATTATGCCCGCCGTCGAGCCACAGGTCCGCGCCCGCCGCCTTGGCCCGCTCACCGAAGGGGCCCTTCGTCAGCCGCTGGAAACGCGCCGGCCAGACGGCCGAGGCGAGGCCCTTGCCGATCGCCGTCTCGTCGATGCGCGCCTCGCGCAGCTGCAGCGCGGCGACCACGGCCAGGGCGGCGTTGTCGATCTGGTGCGGTCCGGGCAGGGCGGGCAGGGGCAGGTCGAGCAGCCGGTCCTCCAGCTGCACCACCAGTCGGCCGCGCTCGACCCAGGCGTCGAAGTCGACGCCCAGCGCGGTCAACGGCGCACCGAGCGCCCTGGCCCGGCCTTCGATGACCGCGAAGGCTTCCTCCGACTGACGGCCGACCACCACGGGCGATCCGCGCTTGATGACGCCGGCCTTCTCGCCGGCGATGCCGGCGATGGAGTCGCCGAGGAACTCGTGATGGTCGTGGTCCACCGGCGCGATGACGCTGACGGCCGGCGGGTCGATGACGTTGGTGGCGTCAAGCGAACCACCCAGACCCACCTCCAGCAGGCACAGGTCGGCTTCGACTTCCGAGAAGGCCTGGAAGGCCGCCGCGGCGGTGATCTCGAAGAAGGTGATCGCCTCGCCGGCGTTGGCCCGTTCGACCCGCTCCAGCACGTCGGCCAGATGCGCCTCGGTGATCAGCGTCCCGGCCAGCCGGACGCGCTCGGCGAAGCGGACCAGATGGGGCGAGGTGAACACATGCACGCGCAGGCCGGCGGCCTCGGCGATGGCGCGCAGGAAGGCGACGGTCGAGCCCTTGCCGTTGGTCCCGGCCACATGGACGACGGGCGGCAGCCGGCGCTGCGGATCGCCGAGCGCCGCGCACAGTCGGTGCATCCGGCCCAGCGACAGGTCGATCAGCCTGGGGTGCAGCAGGCGCAGGCGCTCAAGCGCGGCGTCGTGTTGGCGAAGGTGGTCTGACACTAAATCCGCTCATCCCGGCGAAGGCCGGGACCCAGGTTTGTTTGTGTTCAGTTCTGCTCGCACCGGGGCTTCAAAAAAAGCCTGGGTCCCGGCCTTCGCCGGGATGAGCGGGGAATAAATTACGCCGCCTTCGAACCGTTGCGGCCCATCATCAGGGTCTTGAGGATCGAGCCGAGCACGGCCGGCAGTTCGTGGCGGGGCACAACGCGATCGACCATGCCTTTTTCCACCAGATACTCGGCGCGCTGGAAGCCCGGCGGCAGGGTCTCGCGGATGGTTTGCTCGATCACGCGCTGGCCGGCGAAGCCGATCAGGGCGCCGGGCTCGGCGATCTGGATGTCGCCCAGCATGGCGTAGCTGGCGGTGACGCCGCCCGTGGTCGGGTCGGTCAGCACCACGATGTAGGGCAGGCGCGCGCGCTTCAGTTCCTGGATCGCCAGGGTCGAGCGGGCCATCTGCATCAGGGACAGGGTCCCCTCCTGCATCCGCGCGCCGCCGGCGGCGGTGTAGACCACCAGCGGGGCTTCACGGCTGATGGCCAGGCGGGCGGCGGCGATGAAGGCCTCGCCGGCGGCCATGCCGAGGGAGCCGCCCATGAAGGCGAAATCCTGGACCAGCACCACCGTGTCCGTGCCGCCGACCGCGCCGGCCCCGAGGGCCATGGCGTCCGGCTCACCAGTGGCCTTACGGGCTGCCGCGAGGCTCTCGGTATAGGGCCGTCCGTCGGTGAAATGCAGCGGG
>CANJYY010000120.1 GCA_947479185.1 Caulobacteraceae bacterium | reverse complement strand
TCGAGGTTCTTGAACTCGGTGCGGGCGGCGCTGAACAGCTCCTCGCAGAGCTTGATGTGGCTGTCCATCGAGCCGCCGATGTCGAAGAAGATCAGCACCTTGATCTTGTTGCGGCGCTCGGGGCGCATGGTGATGTCGAGGTAGCCCTTGCGCGAGGTGTTCTTGATCGTGCCGTCGAGATCCAGCTCGTCCGGCGCGCCCTCGCGGGCGAACTTGCGCAGCCGGCGCAGGGCGACCTTGATGTTGCGCGTGCCCAGCTCGACGCTGTCGTCGAGGTTCTTGTACTCGCGCTTGTCCCAGACCTTCACGGCCTTGCCGTGGCGGCCCTTGTCCTGGCCGATGCGCACGCCTTCGGGATTGTAGCCGTTGGCGCCGAACGGGCTGGTGCCGCCGGTGCCGATCATCTTGTTGCCGCCCTCGTGGCGCTTCTTCTGCTCTTCCAGCCGCTTCTGGAGCATCTCCATCAGCTTGTCGAAGCCGCCCATGGCCTCGATCTGGGCCTTCTCCTCGTCGGTCAGGAACTTCTCGGTCAGCAGCTTGAGCCACTCGGCCGGGATTTCCGGATTGGCCGCGTCGCCGACCATCTCCAGGCCCTTGAACACATGGCTGAAGACCTGGTCAAACTTGTCGAGGTTCTTCTCGTCCTTCACCAGGGCCGAGCGCGACAGGAAGTAGAAGTCCTCGACCTTGTGGTCGATGACGTCCTTGTCCATCGCCTCCATCAGCATCAGGTATTCCTTCAGCGTCACGGGGACCTTGGCGTCCCGTAGCTCGGTGAAGAAGCGCATGAACATGGCGGACTCTCGGGTGTCGAACGGTTGTTTGACAGAGGATGGGGGGCGGAAGCCGGCTTGTCCAGTTTCGAGCGCCGACCGTGCGTCCTTCGAGACGCGATCCTGATGGATCGCTCCTCAGGATGACGAATACAATGGCCCGTCATGGTGAGGAGCGAGCTTAAAGCGAGCGTCTCGAACCACGCACCCTATCCCCGCCTTAGAATGAACTCCCGGTCGCGGATCTGGCCTACCGGAAACTCGTACTCCCCGACCTTCTCGAACCCCATCCGGCCGTAGAGCCTCTGGGCGCCGAGGTTCTCCGACCAGACGCCGATCCACAGGGGGCAGGGGCCGTCGCGTTCCAGCCAGGCGAGCGTCTCGGCCAGCAGGCGCGAGCCCGTGCCGCCACTCTGGAAGGCCTTCAGCACATAAAGCCGCTTCAACTCGCCGCAGTCCGGGGTGACGTCATCGTGCGGCAGATCGCAGGGGCCGGCGAGGGCGTGGCCGACCACCGCGCCGTCCGCCTCGACCAGCCAGGCGGCCTTGGCCGGGTCGGCCAGGTCGCGGCGAGTCTTCTCCAGGCCGTAGGCCGCGTCCAGGAAGGCCCGCAGGTCCTCCGGCGGGTAGAGATGGCCGAAGGTCTCGGCGAAGGTCTCGGCGCCGATGCGGCTCAGGGCCTCGGCGTCGTCGGGACCGGCGCGGCGGAAGGTGGGGGCGGACATGGGGTCCTGAATAACGCCCGCCCACGCTCGCGCAAGCGGTCGATCAATGCGCCGGCCCGCGCCGGCTGACGGCGGCGTCCGGTCCGGCGAAGGCCGCCAGCCCGCCGTCGTGCAGGTATGCCAGCGCCTTCGGATCGTCCTTCAGCCAGGCGTCCCACCAGGCCAGCGACGCGGCGAGGATGATCTGGCGATGGCGTGCGTCGTTCGGCCTTGGCGCGCCGCCGACTTCCTGCCGGCCGGAGAAGACCATGTGGTCGCCGCCTGTCAGCAGCACCAGCATGTCGGGCCCCGATACGTGGGCGAACGGCTGCTGACGGCTCGCCACCACCTCGGCGGCGGGTTCGTCCGAGCGGACCGTGAAGCTGTCCTCGGTGCCGGTCAGCGACAGGAAGGGGCGGGTGATCGGGCTGAAGGCGGCGGCGTTGTCGCCGCCTCGGGCGGCGGACGGGCTCATGGCCAGGAAGGCGGTGAAGCGCGGCTCGGGCAGCGACCGGCCGCCCGGAAACACCTGTCCGGCCATGGCCTGGGTGGTCACTGCCCCGAAGCTGTGGCCCGACATGCCGATGCGCGTCAGGTCCATGCGGCCCTTCAGCGGGCCGTCCGCCGCGTTCATCGCCGTCAGCTGGTCCAGCGCGAAGGGAATGTCGAAGAAGCGGTTCAGCGTCACGCGCGGGTCGGCGACGGCGCGGGCCAGCATGGCCTGGTCGACATTGCCGAGGTCTGGCCGCACGCCCTTCCAGATCGACACGTCCGAGCCCGGGTGCTGGACCATCACCACGACATAGCCGTGGCTGGCCAGGTGGTCGCCGTAATAGGCCGCGCCCCGCCGGCTGCCGCCGAGGCCATGGGAGAAGACGACCACCGGCGCGGGGCCGGTCGCCCCGTCCGGATAGCGGATCAGGTACGGGACGACGCGGTCGCGCTTGGCGTCGCGCCATTCGCCCTCGATCCGGGCGACCTTGTAGGGGCCGGCCTCGCTCCAGGCGGCCGGGGCCGGTGGCGTGAGCGCGACCGCCTGGACCGGCGCGGCGAGCGTCAGGCCCACCAGCAAGGCGGCGAGGCGGAGAAAGAGGCGCATGGAGGGCTCCTGGACTGACGGCCTGTCACAGCCTCACACGCCGGGTCGCACCGGCTTCCGTCGCCGGGCGGTCTTCGCATCCCGGCGGGCCGCCTGTAGCCTGTGGCCATGACCCTCGCCCTCTACAGCCATCCGGCCATGCTCGGCCACGACCAGGGCGCCGGCCACGCCGAGCGGCCCGAGCGCCTCGGCGCGGTGCTGGACGCCCTGGCCGACGACGCCACGCTGCATCTCGACCGGCGCGAGGCGCCGCCGGCGGAGGAGGCGGACCTCGCGCTTGTCCATGACCGCGGCTATCTCGACTCCGTCCGCGTGGCCGGCGAGGCGGGGCGGCTGGTCCGGCTTGATCCCGACACGGCGATGAATGTCGGCAGCCTCGAAGCCGCGCAGAGGGCCGCCGGCGCGCCGATCGCCGCCGTCCGCGCGGTCGCGGCCGGTCAGCTTGAGCGGGCCTTCTGCGCCGTCCGGCCGCCGGGCCACCACGCCGAGCCCGACCGCGCGATGGGCTTCTGCGTCTATTCCAACCTCGCCGTCGCCGCGCGGGTGGCGCAGGCGGCGGGGCTGGCGCGGGTGGCGGTGGTCGACTTCGACGTCCACCACGGCAACGGCACCCAGGCGGCGTTCGAACACGAGCCGACGCTGTTCCTCGCCTCGATCCACCAGCGGCCGCTCTATCCCGGCAGCGGCGACCCGTCGGAGACCGGCGTCGGCAACATCGTCAACGGCGTGGTCGGCCCCCACGCGCCGCGCGAGCGGTGGCGCAAGGTGTTCGAGGGGCTGATGAGCCAGGTCGACGCCTTCGAACCCGACCTGATCCTGATCTCCGCCGGCTTCGACGCCCATGCCCGCGACCCGCTGGCCAGCCAGTCGCTGGAGGCGGAGGACTTCGCCTGGGCAACGCGCGCGATCCTGGCGGTGGCGCGCGGCCGCGCGAAAGGTCGGGTTGTGTCCTCCCTCGAGGGTGGCTACGACTTGGAGGCGCTCGGGCGGTCCGCCCTGGCGCATGTGCAGGCGTTGCAGGAGGGATGACGGGGCGCCGGGGGAACGGTCCGCGTCATGCGCGGCGTTTTTCCACCAGCCCCGGGGGTTCATGGTCGAGGTTCTCGCCGCCGATGGCGCCACGATGACGCCGGACGCCGCCCGCACGGGCGCGGTGGTGCTCGCGCGTCACGGTGAGCCCGATCTGTCGCGCAAGGTGCTGCTGAACGCCGAAGGCTATCGCCGGTGGTGGGGCGTCTACGAGACCAAGGGGTTGCGCCAGGGCCAGTCGGCGCCGGAGGATCTCAAGGCCGTGGCCGGCCGCGCCGGCGCGGTGATCGCCTCGATCCGTCCGCGGTCGCGGGAGACCGCCGAAGCCGTCTGCTGCGGCAGGGCCTTCGCCCAGGACCCGCTGTTCGTCGAGGCGCCGCTGCCGCCGCCGCCGTTTCCGGCCTGGCTGCACATGTCGCCCCGGCTGTGGGGCTTCATCTCCCGCTTCTGGTGGTGGTTCTTCGATCACCACGCCGGGGAGGAGAGCCGCGCCGAGGCCGAGGCCCGCGCCGACCAGGCCGCCGCCATGCTGGCCGAGATGGCGCGCGAGGGCCAGGACGTGCTCGTCGTCGCGCACGGCTTCTTCAACACCATGATCGGCGAGGCCCTCAAACGTCAGGGCTGGCGCTGCACCCAGGACCAGGGATTCCACTACTGGCGGGCCCGCACCTTCGAGCGGAATTAACGCGACGGGGGAATCGGCCGATTGCCCGCTTGGCCGCGCGTCTCTAGGCTGGCCCAACGCTCCTGGAACACGACATGACGAACGCCCCCGCCACTGATCCGGCCATCGCCGCCCTGAGCTTCGAGGAAGCCCTCGCCGAGCTGGAGAAGATCGTCCAGCGGCTGGAGTCCGGCTCCGCGCCGCTGGAAGAATCGATCTCGATCTACGAGCGCGGCGCGGCGCTGAAGGGCCATTGCGAGGCGCGGCTGGAGCAGGCGCGTCTGCGGGTCGAGAAGGTTGTCCTGAGCCAGGGCAGCGCGAGCGGCGTCGAGCCGGCCGACTTCTCGTGAACCTCGCCCGCCGCATCGCCGAGACGGCCGATGTCGTGACGGTGGCGCTCGATGCGCTGCTGCCGCGCGCCGACGGTCCCGAGACGCGGCTGATGGAGGCGATGCGCTACGCGGCCCTGGGGCCCGGCAAGCGGCTGCGGCCGTTCTTCGCCCTCGAGACCGGCAAGATGTTCGACCTGCCCGAGCGGCCGGTGCTGCGCGCGGCCTGCGCGCTGGAGTGCATCCACGCCTACAGCCTGGTGCATGACGACCTGCCGGCGATGGACGACGACGACGTGCGTCGCGGCCGGCCGACGGTGCACAGACAGTATGACGAGGCGACCGCCATCCTCGCCGGCGACGCCCTGCAGACGGCGGCCTTCGAGATCATGGCCCACCCGGACACCCACCCGGACGGCAATATCCGCGCCGAACTGGTGCGCAAGCTGGCCCACGCCTCGGGCGCCCAGGGCATGGCCGGCGGCCAGATGATCGATCTGCTGGGCGTGCGAGAGGACCTCGGCGGCGTGGCCCGCATGCAGCGGCTCAAGACCGGCGCCCTGATCGCCTTCGCCTTCGAGATTCCACTGATCATCGCCCATGCCCAGGACGCCGAGCGGCACGCCTTGATGGCTTTTGCACAGGACCTCGGCCTGGCCTACCAGATCGTCGACGATCTGCTCGACGCCGAAGGTGATCCGGAGGAGCTGGGCAAGGCGGCCGGCGGCAAGGATGCGGCGCTCGGCAAAACAAACTATGTGACGCTGCTCGGGATCGACGCGGCGAAGGAACGGGTGGCTCATCTGGCCGGCCAGACCCGCGCCCATCTCGATATGTTCGGCGAGCGCGCTGCAACCTTGCGGGCGTCTGTCGATTTCGTGCTGGACCGGAACTCCTAACCGCGCTTTCGTCGCGGACATTCGTAATCGACGGATTTTTCATGCCCCCCGTTACGCCGTTGCTCGACAAGATTTCGTCGCCCGCCGACACCCGCGGCCTTTCCATTCCGGAATTGAAGCAGCTGGCGGAAGAAGTTCGCGCCGAAATGATCGACGCGGTCTCGGTGACCGGCGGCCATCTTGGTGCGGGTCTCGGCGTGGTCGAGCTGACCGTCGCCCTGCACCATGTGTTCGAGACGCCCAGGGACATCGTCATCTGGGACGTCGGCCACCAGGCCTATCCGCACAAGATCCTCACCGGCCGCCGCGACCGCATCCGCACCCTGCGCACGGGCGGGGGTCTGTCGGGCTTCACCAAGCGGGCCGAGAGCGAATACGACCCGTTCGGCGCGGCCCACGCCGCCACCTCGATCTCCGCGGCGCTGGGCTTCTGCGCGGCGCGCGACGCCAAGGGCGAGCACAACAAGGTCGTGGCCATCATCGGCGACGGCTCGATGAGCGCGGGCATGGCCTACGAGGCGATGAACAACGCCGCCGAGACGACCAAGCAGCTCATTGTCATCCTCAACGACAACGACATGTCGATCGCCCCGCCGGTCGGCGGCATGAGCGCCTATCTGGCCCGGATGGTCTCCAGCGGCGGCTACCAGTCGCTGCGCAAGATCGGCCGCCACATGGCCGGGGCCCTGCCCAAGCGCCTGCAGCAGGCGGCCCGCAAGGCCGAGGAGTTCGCCCGCGGCATGGTCACCGGCGGCACCTTCTTCGAGGAGCTGGGCTTCCACTATGTCGGACCGATCGACGGCCATGATCTGGACGCCCTGACCCCGGTGCTGAAGAACGCCCGCGAGTTCGAGGGCAAGCCGGTGCTGGTTCACATCGTGACCCAGAAGGGCAAGGGCTACGCCCCGGCCGAGAACGCCGCCGACAAGTACCACGGCGTGGTCAAGTTCAACGTCGTCACCGGCGAGCAGGCCAAGGCCGCCGCCGGCCCGCCCAGCTACACCAAGGTGTTCGCCCAGGCGCTGGTCAAGGAAGCGGAGAAGGACGACCGCATCGTCGCCGTCACGGCCGCCATGCCCTCGGGCACGGGTCTGGACCTGTTCGGCAAGGCCTTCCCGGACCGCACCTTCGACGTCGGCATCGCCGAGCAGCACGCGGTGACCTTCGCCGCCGGCATGGCCGCCGACGGCATGAAGCCGTTCTGCGCCATCTATTCGACCTTCCTGCAGCGCGGCTACGACCAGGTGGTCCACGACGTGGCCATCCAGCGGCTGCCTGTGCGCTTCGCCATGGACCGCGCGGGCCTGGTCGGCGCCGACGGCCCGACCCACGCCGGCAGCTTCGACGTCGGCTTCATGGGCGCGCTGCCCGGCATGGTGCTGATGGCCGCCGCCGACGAGGTCGAGCTGGCGCGCATGGTCGCCACCGCCGCCGCCATCGACGACCGGCCCAGCGCCTTCCGCTACCCGCGCGGCGAGGGTCTCGGCCTCGACATGCCGGCGATCAACGAGCCGCTGGAGATCGGCAAGGGCCGCATCGTCCGCGAGGGCTCGGCCGTGGCCATCCTGTCGTTCGGCACGCGCCTGGGCGAAAGCCTCAAGGCCGCCGATCTGCTGGCCGCGCGCGGCCTGACCGCGACCGTCGCCGACGCCCGCTTCGCCAAGCCGCTGGATATCGAGCTGATCCTGCGCCTGGCCCGCGAGCACGAGGCCCTGATCACGGTCGAGGAGGGCGCCATGGGCGGCTTCGGCGCCTTCGTGCTGCAGGCCCTGGCCGAGCACGGCGCGCTGGATCGCGGCCTGAAGGTGCGCACCCTGGTCCTGCCGGACGTGTTCCAGGACCAGGAC